>NZ_FOWG01000041.1:0-1230 GCF_900115375.1 Variovorax sp. PDC80
AGAGGGTGTATTTGAAATGATCTACGCGGCCAGCCTAGTAGCGAGGATACGTGCTTCAGCGAGCCAGACCCAAGCGACAGGTGCCCAATTGGAGCGATCGTGATGTGCGATGAGGCGACGTGCGCGCTCGTTCCACGCGTGGGTGCGCTCGACCACCCAGCGCTTGGCTTGCACGACGAAGCCCTTAGGGATGGCGTCCGGCCACAGTTGCCGTTGCTCAGCCACGAAGGTGCCTGTGACGCGGTTGGCTGGATGACGAACGACCTCGACCGCAATGCCGTGCGTTTCTCGCAGCGCCATTGCACATTGGCCGGCATAGGCTGCATCGACGTAGAGCTTCTGCAGTCCTGGCGCTTTAGCGCAGGCTTGCGCAACCACAGGGGCGGCGCCATCGCGGTCTTGCACGCTCGCAGCGGTCACGGTCAAAGCCAGCAGCAGTCCCAAGGTATCGACCACGAGATGGCGCTTGCGGCCTTTGACCTTCTTGCCCGCATCGAAGCCACCATCGCCACCCTGGGCCGTGCTGCGCGTGCTTTGCGAGTCGATGATGGCGGCCGTCGGCTCGGGCGCTTTGCCGATGCGCTGGCGCCACTGCTGACGCAGACGATCGTGCATGAGCTCGAACGTGCCCGCCTGTGCCCAGCCTCGAAACGCCGAGTACACCGCACGCCAAGGCGGGAAGTTCGAAGGCAAGAGCCGCCATGCGCAGCCGGTGCGCACGATGTACATGCAGGCATTGACGATGTCGCGACGCTGGTGCGTGCTGGGCGTGCCGCGTCCACCGTTGCGCTCGAACAGATCATGCACAAGGGTCCACTCGGCATCGGTGAGGTCCGTGTTCATGCCGTTGAGGCCACTTTCCCGGCGATGCGCTGCTGTATAGCCAAATCGCTGAGGCGCCGCCCCCTGGGTCTGCGCACGCTGGCCTGCGCGCCGTGCCGGCCGTACGCGCTTGATTCCTGCCTTCTTGAGGGCCTTGCGGATCGTCGCCGAGCAAACCTCAATTCCCGTCTGATGCACGAACGCGCGCGTCAGCTCGTCCATCGATGCCTGCGGCATCTGCCGAGTCAACTCGACAAGCCTGAGCAATTCGCCCGCTTGCAGCAGCGCTGGCCTGCCGCCCAAATTCTTGCCCTCTCGCGTCGTCGTCCCCACTCGTCACCTCCTGCGTTGCAGCATTGCGTATGGGACGAGGATAACGTGTGAGTGTTTATTTCAAATACACCCTCT
>NZ_FOWG01000032.1:0-5195 GCF_900115375.1 Variovorax sp. PDC80
AAGGTGACGTAGCGCGGCTCGTTGAGGCGCAGGTCGGTCGTGATGACGGCCGGCAGCGTGAGCGAGACGGTCTCGAGGCCGCCGTCGACTTCACGGGTCACGTTGGCCTTGTCGCCGGCGACTTCGACCTTGCTCGCGAAGGTGGCTTGCGGCAGGTCAGCCAAGGCAGCCAGCATCTGGCCGGTCTGGTTGGCATCGTCGTCGATGGCCTGCTTGCCGAGGATGATGAGCGAGGGCTGTTCCTTGTCGACCAGCGCCTTGAGCAGCTTGGCGACGGCCAGCGGCTGCAGCTCTTCCGAGGTCTCGACCAGGATGCCGCGGTCGGCGCCGATGGCCATCGCGGTGCGCAGGGTTTCCTGAGACTTGGCGTCGCCGCACGAGACGGCGATGACCTCGGTCACCACGCCCTTCTCCTTCAGGCGCACGGCCTCTTCGACGGCGATCTCGTCGAAGGGGTTCATGCTCATCTTGACGTTGGCGATGTCCACGCCCGTGCCGTCGCTCTTGACGCGCACCTTCACGTTGTAGTCGACGACCCGTTTGACAGGCACAAGAACCTTCATTGACTTGACTCCATTGGGATTGCAAAAAGGGGGCTTCGAGAGCAACCGGTCATTCTAGGACGCGACCTTTGCCGTCTCTGATCTGATTCCGATTCACGCCGCGGGGCGAAAAAAGAACGGTCGTGCTTTTCCTCGATTATAGAGCAGCGTCCGCCGGCGGCGAAATCCCGGGCGGCAGCGACTCCACGCGCAGCACGCGCTGCGGATAGGGAATGTCGATCTTCGCGGCGCGCAGGCCTTCGAGGATCGCGACGTTGATCGCCGAGCGCAGGTTGTCCTTGCCCTTGTCGGGATCGGCGACCCAGAAGTTCAGCGTGAACTCCAGCCCGTCGGGCGCAAAGTTCATCAGGAAGGCCACCGGCGCCGGGTCGGTCATCACGCGCGACTGGGCCTTGGCGGCATCGCAGAGGATGGCCTGCACCTGCGCCACGTCGCTCTCGTAGCCGACCACGATGCTGGTCGTGATGTTGAACTTGCGGTCCGCGATCGAGAGGTTCTCCACGCGCGAGGTGATCAGCGATTCGTTCGGCACGATCGCCTCACGGCCGTTGCCGGCGCGGATCAGCGTGTAGCGGGTCTTGATGTCGGTGATGCGGCCCTCGAAGGTGTCGACCTTGACGTTGTCGCCGATGCGGATCGAGCGCTCGAGCAGGATCACGAAGCCGCTCACGTAGTTGGCCGCCAGCTTCTGCAGGCCGAAACCCAGGCCGACGCCGAGCGCGCCGCCGAGCACCGACAGCGCCGTGAGGTCCACGCCCACCGCCGACAACGCGAACAGCAGGCCCACGAGCAGCAGCAGCGCGCGCACCGCGTTCGACGCCACCTTGCGCATCGACAGGTCGGTGACGGCCTCGCGCAGGATGCGCTTCTCGATCGTCGAGGCGATCCACAGCGCGATCACCAGCACCAGGCCGGCCGACAGCGCGCCCTGGATGATGGTCTGCAGGCTCACCTTCGTCTTGCCGAAGGCCAGCGTGATGTCGTCGAGCTCGGCCAGCACCGGCGGCAGCAGGCCGATGATCCAGAGCACGGCCGCGAGCCAGGCCAGCCACGAGATGGTGCGCTCGAGCAGCCGCACGAGGTTGGAGGCCGGGAACACGGCGCGCAGCACGCGCGCGAACAGCCGGATGACGGCGAGCGACAGGAACACCGAGACGCCGATGCGCAGCACCAGGATGGTCTGGTACTCGGCCACCAGCCGCCGCGCGAGTTCGGCGAACACCAGCGCCATGAGCGGGAACAGCACGCCGTCGAAGGTGCGCTCGCCGAACCAGATCGAGTCCTTGGGCTGGTCGCGCCCGAACCAGCGGCAGATGCCCCAGGCCAGGGCGATGCAGGCGGCGAGCGCGGCCAGCTCGATGGCGATGCCGCGCGCATCGACCTGCGCGAGTCGTTGGGTGAAGTCGTTGAAGTTCATCTCTTGCAGCAAAAGGGGCCGGGCCCACACACGGCGCGCTCGGCGCACCACCGGGGTGCGCCCGCGCCCTTCGGATCAGAGGTCGGCCAGCACCCGGATGTGCGCTTCCACGCTGCGCGCGAGCGCGTCGAGGTTGTAGCCGCCCTCGAGCATCGAGACGATGCGTCCGCGCGAATGGCGGCGCGCCACGTCGCGGATGCGGTCGGTGATCCAGGCGAAGTCGTTCTCGTTGAGACCGAGCTGCCCGAGATCGTCTTCCCGGTGCGCATCGAAACCCGCGCTCACGAACACCATCTGCGGCCGGAACGCCTCGAGCCGGGGCATCCAGATCGCCTCGATCATCTCGCGCACGTCCATGCCCTTGGTGTAGGCCGGGATCGGCAGGTTGAGCATGTTCGACGCCGGATGCTCGGTGCCGCTGTAGGGATAGAAGGGGTGCTGGAAGAAGCCGACCATCAGCACGCGCGGATCGTCCGACAGGATGTTCTCGGTGCCGTTGCCGTGGTGCACGTCGAAGTCGACCACGGCCACGCGGTCGAAGCCGTGCACCTCGAGCGCATGGCGCGCCGCGATCGCGACGTTGTTGAGGAAGCAGAAGCCCATCGCCTGCTCGCGGCAGGCATGGTGGCCGGGCGGCCGCACGGCGCAGAAGGCGTTCTCGACTTCGCCGGCGATCACCGCGTCGGTGGCGGCGATGGCCGCCCCGGCGGCGCGCCGGGCCGCCAGCAGAGTGAAGCGATTGAGTGCGGTGTCGGGGTCGATGTGCGCATGGTCGGGGCCACCGACCGGCTCGTCGGCCACCAACCGCTGGTGCAGCGCCTCGAGGTATTCGACGTGTTCGGTGCTGTGCGCCCGGGTGATCTGCGGCAGCGTGGCCAGCGGGACGTCGCGCCGCTCGAGCGCGTCGCCGACGCCGGTGGCCAGCAGCCGGTCCTCGATGGCATCCAGGCGCTCGGGGCATTCGGGATGACCCCGGCCCATGTCGTGCTTCCAGCAGTCGCGATGAGTGAAGTAACCGGTCTTGCCCATGTCTCGGTGTCGCGTCTAGACCTCACGCGGCGCGGGGCTGCCGGGTCTTACGGTATCGTTTGCATATGGATACAAATATGGACGTTGCCGCGAAGCTTGCCACTTTGCTGAGCCAGCTTAACACGGTGATCGTGGGCAAGGAGGCCCAGGTGCGCGACTGCGTGGCCTGCCTGCTGGCCGGCGGGCATCTGCTGATCGAGGACGTGCCCGGGGTCGGCAAGACCACCCTGGCCCATGCGCTCTCGCACACCTTCGGCCTGCAGTTCTCGCGCGTGCAGTTCACGGCCGACTTGATGCCGGGCGACCTCTCGGGCGTGGCGATCTACGACCGCGGCCAGCAGGCCTTCGTGTTCCATCCGGGCCCGATCTTCTCGCAGGTGCTGCTGGCCGACGAGATCAACCGCGCCAGCCCCAAGACCCAGAGCGCGCTGCTCGAGGCGATGGAGGAGAAGCAGGTGACGATCGAGGGCGAGACCCGCCCCCTGCCCACCCCCTTCTTCGTGATCGCCACGCAGAACCCGCAGGACCAGCTCGGCACCTTCGCGCTGCCCGAGTCGCAGCTCGACCGCTTCCTGATGCGCATCTCGCTCGGCTACCCCGATCGCGCCGCCGAGCGCCAGCTGCTGTCCGGCATCGACCGCCGCGAGATGCTGGCCACCCTGCCCGCGCTGCTCACGCCCGGCGAGCTGACCGCGCTGCAGCAGCGCGTGCAGCAGGTGCACGCGGCCGAGCCCTTGCTGAACTACGTGCAGGACCTGATCGCCGCCACCCGCTCGGGCCGCTGGTTCCTGCAAGGCCTGTCGCCGCGCGCCGGCATCGCCGTGCTGCGCGCCGCCAAGGCCCAGGCCCTGCTCGCCAACCGCCACTACGTCGCGCCCGACGACGTGCAGGCCGTGCTGCCGCAGACGGTGGCGCACCGCCTCACGCCGGTCGGCGATGCCGGCCGCGGCGCGGTCGAGCAGGTGCGGGCGATGATCGCGGCGGTGCCGCTGCCGTGAACGCCGTCGGCGCCATCCGCTCGCGCATCGACGGCTGGTTCCTCTCGCGCCGGCCGCCGTCGGACACGCTCGAGCTCACGCAGCGCAATGTCTACATCGTGCCCACGCGCGCCGGCTGGACCCTGGCGCTCACGCTGCTCGTGCTGCTGGTGGCGTCGATCAACTACCAGCTCAACCTCGGCTACCTGCTGACCTTCCTGCTCGCGGGCAGCGTGGCGGTGGGCATGCACGTGTGCCACGGCACCTTGCGCGGGCTGGCGATGCACCTGATGCCGCCCGATGCGCATTACGCGGGGAGCGCGGCGGTGTTCCGGGTGGTGCTGCACAACGCGCGGCGCGGGGTGCGCTACGGGATCGGGATGGCGGTGCGCGGCAGCGGGCAGTGGGCGTGGACCGATGTGCCGGCGCAGGGCAGCTCGACGGTGGAGATCGCTTTTCTGCCGGAGCGAAGGGGGTTGCATCCGGTGCCTGCATTGACGGCGGAGACGCGGTTTCCGCTGGGTACCTTTCGGGTGTGGACGGTGTGGCGGCCGGCTTCTCGGATGCTGGTGTATCCGGCGCCTGAGGTGCATCCGCCGCCCTTGCCTGCGGGGGAGCCGTTGTCGGGGTCTGCGGCTGTTTCTTCTGTTGTGCGGTCTCTGGGGGCTGGGGAGTATGACGGGGTGCGGGCTTATCGGCGGGGGGATCCGTTGAAGCTGGTGGTCTGGAAGAAGGCGGCGCAGGCGTTGGCTGCGGGGTCCGAAGAGTTCGTTAGTCGGGATGCTCAGCAGACGCAACGCGAGGAGCTTTGGCTGGATGCGCAGGCTACGGGGTTAGGTGATGTCGAAGGGCGGGTTTCTCGGTTGTGTGCCTGGGTGTTGATGGCGGATCGGTTGGGGGTGGACTATGGGGTTCGTGTTGGCGGGCGCGTGTTGAAGCCTTCTCAGGGGGAGGCTCATCGGAGGGCTTGTCTGGAGATGCTGGCTCTATGTTGACTTCCTGGGTTGTTCTTGGCTTTGCTCCTCTTGCGGAGGGCGTTGGCCGGGTCTCGCCCCGGCGGGCGACTTACTTTTCTTGTCTCGCCAAGAAAAGTAAGCAAAAGAAGGCGACCCCGCTGTCTGTGTCCCTCCGCTTCGCTACGGGCAACCTGCGGTGCTCGGAGAAAGCGGGGGTCCGCAGAACTCGCTCCACTTCGTTGCGCTCAGACAG
>NZ_FOWG01000036.1:0-1917 GCF_900115375.1 Variovorax sp. PDC80
GGCCTCGCGGGTGCTGAGCGTGTCGCGGCTGGCCAATGCGATCGATGTGACGCCGTTGCTCAATGGGGCGGATGTGAACCTGGGGGTGGATCCGACGACGCTGGGGGGGATTGCACTGAGCCTGGACAACGCAGAGCCGGTGCCTGCGGGGCGCGCGACGCTGCTGACAGCCACGGCCGAGGGCGCGCCGTCGGGAAGCATGGTGACCTTCTTCGATGGGGAGACGGTCATCGGCAGTGCGGTGCTGGTCGATGGGAAGGCATCGCTGGTCACGGATCGGTTGTCGGTCGGAACGCACAGCCTTCGGGTGGCGTTCGCGGGAGACATGTTGCGGCCCGCGAGTGTGTCCAAGGCGGTCAAGAAGGTGATCACGCCCGCGGTCATCGCGGCGGAAATCCGATACCAGAGTCCGACTCCTGGCAGTGCGGAGCCGCTGACCTTGTCTTTGGTACTGAGTGCCGATTCGGGATGGCTGGTTCCGCAATCGGGCAAGGTGGCTTTCTACAACGGCAGCGAGCTTCTTGGCGAAGCCTATGTCGCCAACGGTGTCGCAAGCCTCGTTCTGCAGAGTTGGCCTTCCGGCAAATTGAATGTCCGAGCGGAGTATTCCGGGGATACGGCGCATACAAGTGCCGTCGCTTTGAAATCCTTCGTTCCGGTCCCTCCGTCCGTTGCCCTCACCGTCTCTTCTATTCGCGTGACAAATGGCGGTCCGATCACGCTGCGAGCGGAAGTGTCTGGCCGGAAGAGCGGAGTTGTTGCTTTCTATGCCGGCAAGATTTCGCTCGGCACCGTCGATGTCATTGATGGCGTGGCGACGTTGGCCGTGGATTTCCTCCAGATGGGAAGCTACGCGCTGAGTGCGACCTACTCGGACCGCGACGAGTCATTTTCGGGGGTCCTGACACAAGGACCTTCGGTTCAAGTCGATGTCATGGATCAATCGAACGTGGGAACGTTCGATTGGGGGAGCGTGAACAGAGGTGACTACTACACGGGAGGCGACTACTGGAACTATCAGCTCTACATCAACGCAGGACCTTGGCAGATCGATGGGCAGGTGCAGGTGGGAACGGTTCCGCAAATCCTGGTCTGGGACAACTCCAAGAGCAAGGGAACCTCGGGTACGTACGCCATCTTCGTCGACGACGTTCTCGTGGGAAGCGTCGTCCATTGGGCGGGGAAGGACGGGATCGACTGGGATCGGCAGTTCAGCTTTGCATTGCCCGTCAACCTGCTGCCGAGCAAGGGCCATCGGCTGGCCATCGTCTACAACAGAAGAGTCGGCTACCAGGCTCCGAGCGGCAACACGAGCGAGCCAGGCTTGGTCGTCAACACGGTTCTTCCCATCGATGCGGCACCGACTGCCGCGACCGTGAGTGTCTCGCCGGCACGGGCACCCGCAGGGGCGCCCGTCACGTTGAGCACCAAGATATCGATGGCGCTTCCTTATGACGTGAAAGGAACACCGTCCTCGGATCCGTCACCCATCGGTGGCCTGGTCAAGTTCTATGCCAATGGCGTGGTCATTGGCTCCGCAACGGTGGTCAATGGTCAGGCGTCATTGGTTGTCTCGAATCTGCCTCAGGGGACCAACACCATCACGGCGCGCTACGAGGGCGATGGCAGCTATCTGCCATCCGAGAGCACCGCCGGTCTGTCGGTTCAGATCACCCCGCCGGCGGTCACCTTGACCAACCTGACGACCCCCACGATCGCGCAAGACGGCGGTCTGTCGGTGCGCGTTGCAGGCCAGACCCCCACGGGCCTGGTGAGCTTCTACAGCGGCACGACGCTGCTGGGCACGGTGGCGGTGCGGGAGGACGGCACAGCCACGCTGCGCGGCGTGCCGATCCCCGCGGGCACGCACACCTTCAGCGCCGTGTACTCGGGCGACTCCCTCAACGCCGACGGCGC
>NZ_FOWG01000029.1:0-7403 GCF_900115375.1 Variovorax sp. PDC80
CCAATTGGGCACCTGTCGCTTGGGTCTGGCTCGCTGAAGCACGTATCCTCGCTACTAGGCTGGCCGCGTAGATCATTTCAAATACACCCTCTCAGGCTTCGGCGACCCAGAGCCCCGGATAGTCGTGCACGAAGCCATCGGCCGTGACGCCCAGCACCGCCTCGTAATCGAAGCGCTTCGCCACGTAGCGGTAGGCGTTGTCGCCGCTGCGCTCGTAGCGCTGCATCAGCTCGCCGAGGCTGCCGCCATCGAGGTCGATCCAGGCCGCGGGCGCATCGGCGCCCTCGCCCTTCGAGAGATTGAGGCGACGCAGCTGCAGCAGGTTGGTCGCGGGCGTGAAGCCCAGGTCGAGGTCGACGCAGTGCGAGAGATCGGGCACCGGTTCGTCGTTGAGCTTCCAGCGGCCCTGCGCGTCGCGCGTGATCGAGAGGTCGACCGTGCTGTCGCCGAGCCAGCCGCGCACCGTGCCCCACTGCGCATGCCAGTGCAGGTCGCAGCGCACGCGGTAGTGCAGCTGCGCCACCCGGCCGTCCTCGGCGCGGAAGGCCGAGGCGCCGTCGAGCTGCCAGGCGCTGGCATTGCGTTCGAGACGGCAGGCATCGTGGCCCGGAACGTCGAGCCTGCGCCAGAGGATGGAAGCGACGGTTTGCATGGGGCGGATGATGGCGCGGGCCGTGGGGCGGCGCAAGCATTGCCCCGCCACGCCGCAGGTGCTGGTCAGGTTCGGGAACTAGCGTCGCTCGCCATGACGCCGCCCGACGCCTGCCTCGCCACCCGCCTGCTCGACCGCCTCGATCGGCTGGCGATGCCGCTGGCGCTCGCGATCGCGCTGCTGCTGTTCCTGCAGTGGCCGCTGCGCGGTCTCGCCGGGGCCGGCTTCGGACCGACGCAGGCCAACGACCTCGCGCAGTGGCTGTTCGCGCTCTACGTGGCGGTCGCGCTGCGGCATGCGGGGCGGCGCGGCGCGCACCTGGTGGCGCGGCCCGACCTTGCCGCGGGCAGTCCCGCGCGCTGGCGCCGCGCCGGTGCCGCGCTGTGCGTGCTGCCGTGGGCGCTGTTCCTGGTGGCCGTGTCGGCGCGGCCGGTGCTGGGCTCGGTGGCCGCGCTCGAGCGCTTTCCCGACACCTTCAATGCGGGCTACTTCATGGTCAAGATCGCGCTGCTGCTGCTCGCCGTGCTGCTCGCGCTGCAGGCGGCGCTCGAGCTCTGGCAGGCCTGGCCGTGGCGGCGCACGCGATGAGCGCCGGCACCGGCTGGCTCGGCCTGGCGCTGCTCGCGGTGGCGCTCGCGCTGATGATGAGCACCGGCTGGCCGACCTATGCGGTGCTGCTCGGCGTGTCCACGCTCGGCGCGGTGGCGGGCCTGGCGCTCGGCGCCTTCGACATGGCGCTGCTGCAGAACCTGCCCTGGCGCATCGTCGGCCTGCTCGAGCACGACCTGCTGCAGGCGCTCGCGCTCTATGCGCTGGTGGGTGCGCTGCTCAACCGGCTCGCGCTCGCGCAGCACCTGTACGAGGGCCTGCGCCGCCTGCTCGCGCGCATCGCGCCGCGCGCGGCCGCCGAGATCGCGGGCATGGTGCTCGGCCTGTTGCTGGCGCCGATGAACGGCTCGGTCGGCGCGAGCCTGCTCACGCTGGCGCGCACCGCGGGCGAGGGCTGGGCACGCGAAGGCCTGCCTGCCCCGCGCCGCACGGCGCTGGTGGCGGTGACCGGCACGCTCGGCGTGATCGTGCCGCCCTCGCTGGTCCTGCTGCTGCTTGCCGACGCGATGCTGCGCGCCCACACCGAGGGCGTGAACATGGCGCGCAGCCTGGGCCTGCCGGGCGCCGCGGCCGAACGCATCGTCAACACGCAGGACATCCTGCAGGCCGCGCTGCTGCCGGCCGCGGCCCTGCTCGCGGGCTGGCTCGCGATCGCCGCCTGGAGCGCGCGGCGCGCGCGGCCCGTCCTGTCGGCCACGCCGACCGCGCGCGCGCCGCTCACGCGCGCGCAGCGCTGGACCCTTTCGATCGTGCCGCCCGTGATCGGCTCGCTGCTGGTGCTGATCGCGCTCGGCCGCGTGCGGCCGGTCGAAGGCGCCGCCACCGCCTGCATGCTGCTGCTGGGCTGGGGCCTGGCATCGGGCCAGCTGCTGCGCGCGGGGCTGCTGCGCCAGGTGCTCGACGACGCGATGGCGCTGACCGGCGCGCTCTATGCGCTGCTGGTCGCGGCCACCACCTTCTCGCTGCTGCTGCGCGGCTTCGGCACCGATGCGCTGGTCATGCGGCTGATGCTGGCGCTGCAGGGCCATCCAATGATCGGGCTGGGCGCCGTGCTCGCCATCCTGCTGGCCTGCGCCTTCGTGCTCGATGCCTTCGAGCTGATCTTCCTCGTGGTGCCGATCGTGATGCCGCCGGTGCTCGCGCAGCTCCCCGACGCGGCCTGGATCGCGACGCTCGCGCTGCTGGTGCTGCAGGCCGGCTTCCTGCTGCCGCCCTTCGGCTATGCGCTGGTGCTCGCGCGCGGGCAGACCGTGCCGCGCCCGCCGCTGCGCGCGGTGGCGCTCGCGCTGGCCCCTTACCTCGTGCTGCTCGCGCTGGTGATGGCCGCGACGATGGCCTGGCCAGGCAGCACGCACTTGCTGCGCGATGCGCCCGAGGCGGCGGCCGCGCAGGCACCGATAGACGCCGATACGGTCGACCGCTTGATGCGTGAGATGGCCCCGCCGCCCGATCCGGCCGACGGCGCGCCCGCGGCCGAATCGCCCTGAGCGAAGCCGCGGGTGCTACTGCACCGCCGCCAGCACGCGGTCGAAGAACTCCGCCGCCGTGCGGCCGAAATCCTCGGGCAGGTAGTCGCGCTCGAAGTCGCGCGCGAACGCGGCCTCGACGTCGTCGTGCGAACCCCGGTAGTCGGCGATCTCGGCACGCAGCGCGGCCAGCTCGGCCGGGGTGCTCGATTCGCGGTACGAGGCCATGATCTCGGCGCCGGTCTCGCCGAAGAGGATGTCGGCATCCTGGCCGAAATAGACCTTGGTCAAGTGGTCGATCAGTTCGAATCGCATCGTGGGTCTTGTTGTGCTGGCTGTCAGAACGGATGGGCGGTGAGGATGTAGAAGGGCTTGCCGTTGTAGGCCTTCATGTTGAGCGTCACGCGCACCTTGGTGAGCTGGCTCACGGCCGTGCTGCCGCGCTGCACGCCGATGCCGACCACGGTGCCGATGTCGTGCTCGAAGGCCATCGGCTTGGAGCCCACCTGCGCCGAGCGCGACCAGGCGCGGATCGCGCGCGCATTGGCGCGCACCGTCTGGCTGATGGCCGACTCGGCCGTGGCGAGGTCGAAGAACGACGACGACTTCTGCAGGCTGGGCTTCTTCGCGAAGCGGTCGAACAGGTCCTGCGCCGACTTGCCGACGTGTTCGCGGATGGTGTGGCCGCCGGCCTTGGAGCCGGCCACGCCCTCATGCTCGATGAGGCGCACGGGCTCAAGCTTGAAGCGGCTCGCGCGCACCGCGATGACGCGCGATGCGGCGAGGCCGCCGGCCACGAACAGCGGCACCGCGACGTCGACCGCGAGCCCCACCTGCGCGCCGGTCTCGGGCGAGGCGCCCATGGCCTGCGCGGCGGCATCGGCCGTCATGGAGGTGGCGGTGCGCTGCGAGCGGCCGGTCCAGATCTGGCGCGCTGCGGTGGCGGTGACGTCGCTGCCGTGGGCACCGAGCACCACGCAGCCGACCTTGCTCGCCATCGTGGGTTCGGGCGCGACGCACAGCACGCCCGCGCCGACCAGTTCGATGACGCCGCCGACCAGCGCCGCGGTGCCCCAGAGCCGGTTGCTGAGGCTCGCCGACTCGGGCACGTCCTCGCCACCGAGCACCGCCGCCAGCTGCACCGGCGTCAGCGCGACCGAGAGGCCGCCTTCCTCGTCGTCACCCATGGTGGATTCCTTTCCCTAGAACGTGTTCATGATCTTTTCATGGTGCCCGCAAGGCAGCAAAGCGTCGCAATCTAGGCGCGCGCCGCCGTCCAGGCTAATGCCTGGACAAGGTGCGCAACGACGAGTGCGGCGCTTTGCTGCCTTGCCCTTCGGGTTGCCCCGCAAAGCTGGCATCTGCGGCGTTGCAAATGCTCGCCGGGCCACCAGCCCGGCTGCGCTTTGCGCCTTGCACCTGCCAGCTTTGCGGGGCAACGGGCACCATGAAAAGATCATGAACACGTTCTTGGCCCTTGCGGGGGATTGAAATTCCGATGCATTCTTGCACGGCCCGGGCGAACATCGGCGCAGCGCGAGACAATCGTTACCGTGAGTTCCAAGCCCGCCGCCACGCCCCCGATCCGCCGCATCGCCCACCTCGACATGGACGCCTTCTACGCGTCGGTCGAGCTGCTGCGCTATCCGCAGCTCAAGGGCCTGCCGGTGGTGATCGGCGGCGGCCGGCGCAGCGTGGACGAAGCGATCCGCCACCTGCCGCCCGGCGGCACGCTGGCCGACATTCCGGTCGATGCCTTCGCGCGGCTCAAGGACTACGTGGGCCGCGGCGTGATCACCACCGCGACCTACCCGGCGCGCAAGTTCGGCGTGGGCTCGGCCATGGGGCTCATGAAGGCCGCCAAGCTGTGCCCCGACGCGATCCTGCTGCCGGTGGACTTCGAGGAGATCCGCAAGTACTCGCGCGGCTTCAAGTCGATCATCACCGACATCGCGCCGCTGATGGAGGACCGCGGCGTGGACGAGGTCTACATCGACTTCACCGAGGTGCCCGGCGGCCAGCGCGAGGGCGGGCGCACGCTGGCGCGGCTGATCCAGAAGTCGATCTTCCAGGCCACCGGCCTGACCTGTTCGATCGGCGTGGCGCCCAACAAGCTGATCGCCAAGATGGCGAGCGAATTCAACAAGCCCAACGGCATCTCGGTGGTGTACCAGGACGACATCGAGACCCGTATCTGGCCGCTGCCCTGCCGCAAGGTCAACGGCATCGGGCCCAAGGCCGACGAGAAGCTCAAGCGCCTGGGCATCGAGACCATCGGCCAGCTCGCGGCCTGCGAGCGCGGCTGGCTGATCGACAACTTCGGCAAGTCCACCGGCGCCTGGATGCACGAGGTGGCATGGGGCCGCGACGATCGCCCCGTGGTGACCGAGAGCGAGCCGGTCTCGATGAGCCGCGAGACCACCTTCGAGCGCGACCTGCATGCGGTGCGCGACCGCGCCGAGCTCGGCGAGATCTTCACGCGGCTGTGCGAGAAGCTCGCCGAGGACCTGCAGCGCAAGGGCTATGTGGGCAAGACCATCGGCATCAAGCTGCGCTACGACGACTTCAAGATCGCCACGCGCGACCAGACCATCGACCGCTTCACCGACGACGCGAAGACCATTCGCCGCACCGGCGGCCTGTGCCTGAAGCGCGTGCCGCTCGAACGCCCGCTGCGCCTCTTGGGCGTGCGCATGGGCGCACTGGCGCGCGCGGGCAGCCCCGAGGCGCTGGCACCGGCCGGCGGTGCGCAGCGCCCGGCCGCCGCGCCCGAGTCGGCCACCGCCTCGCTGTTCTGACGCCATGGCCTTCATCGCACGCTGGCTGCGCCGCTTCTCGCTGCTGCTGCTCGGCCTCGTGGTACTGATCGGGCTCTATGTGGGAACGGCCTTCGCGCTGGTGTTCTGGCCCAGTCATGCGAAGACCACGGCGCCGGCCGCGCCCTATGTCGAGGCCTGGGTGCTGAGCAACGGCGTGCACACCGACTACGTGTTCCCGGTGCGCTCGGCGCTGATCGATTGGCAAAAGCTGTTCCCGCTCGCCGACTTCCCGGCCGTGCCGCCCGGTGCCGAGTACGTGGCGCTGGGCTGGGGCGACCGCGAGTTCTACCTGCACACGCCGACCTGGGCCGACCTCACGGTCTCGCGCGCGCTGGGCGCGCTGTCGGGCCGCAACCGCGCGCTGCTGCACGTGAGCTATCTGCGGCGCGACCAGTTCGGGCCCGGCGCGTTCCGGCTGCCGCTGTCGATGCCGCAGTACCTGCGCCTGATCGAGCATGTGCGCAGCACCCTGCCCGCGGGCCAGGTGACGGCCATCGCGGGCGCGCACTACAACGCCCAGGACGCCTTCTACGAGGCCAACGGCGCCTACCACCTGTTCGAGACCTGCAACACCTGGACCGGCCGCGGCCTGCGCCGCGCGGGCGTGAAGGTCAGCCGCTGGACGCCGTTCGACTTCACGGTGACCTGGCATCTACAGCCGGCGCCCTGAGCGCGGCCCCGTGCCTCAAGGCCGCGGCACGCCGCCCTGCCACTGCCCCCAGTTCGCCACGATGTGGTCGACCACGCGCGTGCCCACCAGCGCGATGTTCTCCACCGTCTCGGCGAAGCCGCCGGCCGTTTCGCCGGGCGCCGGGTCGAGATGCTGCAAGGTGGTCTCGTTGGGATTGCCCTGGTCGAAGTTGACCGCGCCGCGCAGGCTCATCACGCGGTCGGTGCCGTGGGTGCGCTGGATCACGAGCGTGATCGCGGCGGCCTCCATCTCGGTGATCACGTAGTCGTCGGCACCATAGAGCTTCGCGATGTACTGCGCCTGGTTCGACATGCCGGGGCCGTGGAAGAAGGTGTCGCCCGTCATGTGGGTGCCGGTGCCGACGAAGGGCGCGCGGCGCGCCGCGGCATCGGGATAGCGCAGCCGGTAGCTGCGCGCCGATTCGGAATCCTTGAGCGGCGTGTCGGCCGTGAGCTTCATGGCCCAGCCGACGAGGTCGGGGTTGAGCTTGAAGCGGCGGTACGACTCGTAGCCCTTGCGCGGCATGAAGGTGGGCTCGCCGGGCTTGTTCTCCTCGGGTGCCCAGCGGTGGCCGAGGTCGTAGTCGACCAGCCAGGTGGCCCAGCTCACCTCGCCGATGGTGCCGCGCGAGGGCGGCGTGCCGGCCACGCCCGAGATCACGTAGTAGGCCTGCGAGAAATCGAACTGCGGGTTCAGCAGGATCGCCTGCATCGAGGCCGAGGAATTGACCTTGCCCATGCCGAGCACCGCGCCGCAGACGCCGTCGGCATTGCAGTAGACGGGCTGCAACGCGCCGGGCACGGCCATCGGCTTCGCGCCCTTCCAGTAGCGCTCGTACCAGTGCTGGAACTCGCCCGCGCGGTCGCCGCTGTTCTGGCCGATCTCGAACATGGCGGCGACGAACACCTTCACCTTCACGGGCAGTTCGGCGCGGGCCTCGGCGCCGGGCGCGGGCGGCATGGTGGCGGCACTGGCGGCACCGGCCAGCAGCGCGGCGGCGGCCAGCGCCGAGAGGCGAGCGAAGCACAGGGAGGAGGAAGACGGCATGGGGAGACTCCGTGGGTTCGAGGATGAGAGGGTGTATTTGAAATGATCTACGCGGCCAGCCTAGTAGCGAGGATACGTGCTTCAGCGAGCCAGACCCAAGCGACAGGTGCCCAATTGGA
>NZ_FOWG01000042.1:0-1200 GCF_900115375.1 Variovorax sp. PDC80
CTTAGATGTCGAGGATCTTGGCCACGACGCCCGAACCCACGGTACGGCCGCCTTCGCGGATGGCGAAGCGCAGGCCTTCTTCCATCGCGATCGGGTTGATCAGCTTCACAGTGATGCTGACGTTGTCGCCAGGCATGACCATTTCCTTGTCCTTCGGCAGCTCGATCGCGCCGGTCACGTCCGTCGTGCGGAAGTAGAACTGCGGACGGTAGTTGTTGAAGAACGGCGTGTGACGGCCGCCTTCGTCCTTCGACAGAACGTACACCTCGGCGGTGAAGTGCGTGTGCGGCTTGATCGAACCGGGCTTGCACAGCACCTGGCCGCGCTCGACTTCTTCGCGCTTCGTGCCGCGCAGCAGCACGCCCACGTTGTCGCCGGCTTGACCTTGGTCCAGCAGCTTGCGGAACATTTCCACGCCGGTGCAGGTGGTCTTGACCGTCGGGCGGATGCCCACGATTTCGATTTCTTCACCGACCTTGATCACGCCGCGCTCGACAGCACCGGTCACCACCGTGCCGCGACCCGAGATCGAGAACACGTCTTCCACGGGCATCAGGAACGTGCCGTCCACGGCGCGCTCGGGCGTCGGGATGTACGTGTCCAGGGCTTCGGCCAGCTTCATGATCGCGCCTTCGCCGAGCTCGCCCTTGTCGCCTTCCAGGGCCAGCTTCGCCGAGCCGTGGATGATCGGGGTGTCGTCGCCGGGGAATTCGTACTTGTCGAGGAGTTCGCGAACTTCCATTTCGACCAGCTCGAGCAGTTCCTTGTCGTCGACCATGTCGCACTTGTTCAGGAACACGATGATGTAGCCCACGCCCACCTGGCGAGCCAGCAGGATGTGTTCACGGGTCTGGGGCATCGGGCCGTCGGCGGCCGAGCACACCAGGATCGCGCCGTCCATCTGGGCGGCGCCGGTGATCATGTTCTTCACGTAGTCGGCGTGGCCGGGGCAGTCGACGTGTGCGTAGTGGCGGTTGGCCGTTTCGTACTCGACGTGCGCGGTGTTGATCGTGATGCCGCGGGCCTTTTCTTCGGGCGCAGCGTCGATCTGGTCGTAGGCCTTCGCTTCGCCGCCGAACTTCGACGACAGCACCGTCGCGATCGCAGCCGTCAGCGTCGTCTTGCCATGGTCAACGTGACCGATCGTGCCCACGTTCACGTGCGGCTTCGTGCGGGTGAATTTACCTTTTGCCATTTTTC
>NZ_FOWG01000039.1:0-1414 GCF_900115375.1 Variovorax sp. PDC80
CTCACCGGCGACCTCGGCGACTCCTACGCCTACAGCTCCCCCGTGCTCGACCTCATCCTCGAGCGCCTCGCACTCACCGTCCCCCTGGCCCTGCTGGCCATGGCCTTCACCACCGTGCTCGCCCTGCTCGTGGGCGTCACCGCCGCCGCGCGCCACAACAAGCTCGGCGACGTCGGCCTCATGGGCCTCACCCAGGTCGGCATCGCCATCCCCAACTTCTGGTTCGCCATCCTGCTGATCCTCGTCTTCTCCGTGCAGCTGCAGTGGTTCTCCGCCGGCGGCTTCGACGGCTGGGGCGAAGGCGTCTTTGCCGGCCTCAAGTCCCTGCTGCTGCCAGCCCTGTCCCTGGCCGTCGTGCAGGCCGCCATCCTCGCGCGCATCACCCGCTCGGCCGTTCTCGAGGTCATGCGCGAGGACTTCGTGCGCACCGCGCGCGCCAAGGGCGTGACCCAACGCGCGGTGCTCTGGACCCACGTGCTGCGCAACGCCCTGATCCCCGTCATCACCGTCATGGGCATGCAGTTCTCCGAGCTGCTCGCCGGCACCATCGTGGTGGAGAACGTGTTCTACCTGCCGGGCCTGGGCCGCCTGATCTTCCAGGCCATCAGCAACCGCGACCTCATCGTCGTGCGCAACTGCGTCATGCTGCTCGCGGCCATGGTCGTCATCGTCAACTTCGTGGTCGACGTGCTCTATGCCGTCATCGACCCGCGCATCAAGGCGAGCGACATATGAGCGCCATTGCATCGGTTACCCCCAGCGCCGCCGCCCTCAAGCTGCCCGGCTTCTGGCAGCGCGCGCGCCACCACCGCAGCTTCGTCATCGGCGGCGTGCTCGCCGCCTTGCTGCTGCTCGCGGCCCTGGTCTCCTACCTCTGGACGCCCTACTCGCCCTACGCCATGGACATGGCCAACAAGATGCAGGCGCCCTCGGCCAGCCACTGGCTGGGCACCGACGCCTTCGGGCGCGATGTGGCCTCGCTGCTGCTGGTGGGCGCTCGCGCCTCCATCCTCGTGGGCGTCATCGCGGTCGGCATCGGCCTGATCGTGGGCACCGCCCTGGGCCTGCTGGCCGCGGCCAGGCGGGGGTGGGTCGAGGAAGCCATCATGCGTTTCTCCGACTTCTCGCTGGCCTTCCCCGCCATCCTCTCGGCCATCATGATGACGGCCGTCTTCGGCGCGGGCATCGTCAACGCCATCATCGCCATCGGCATCTACAACATCCCCACCTTCGCGCGCATCACGCGGGCCTCGGCCAACGCCATCTGGTCGCGCGAGTACGTGGCGGCCGCGCGTGCCTGCGGCAAGGGATCATTCGCCATCACCATGCAGCACGTGCTGCCCAACATCTCGGCGGTGCTGATCGTGCAGATCACCATCCGCTTCGCCATCGCGATCCTGGCCGAGGCCGCCCT
>NZ_FOWG01000028.1:0-22615 GCF_900115375.1 Variovorax sp. PDC80
TCGCGTCGTCGTCCCCACTCGTCACCTCCTGCGTTGCAGCATTGCGTATGGGACGAGGATAACGTGTGAGTGTTTATTTCAAATACACCCTCTGAGAAGGCGTGAATGAACCTGCTGCGCGCCCCGATCTCGCATCTGCGGTCCTCGCCGTACGTGAGTACGGCTCCGGTCCTCGACGCGACCTCGGGGCGCTCGCGACGGTTCCTTCACACCTTCTGAGGGCTCCGGCCGGCATGCGGGCATGCCCGAGAATCGGCGCATGCCCCACGCCGTCTCCCTGCTGCGCGCCGAACGCCTCGCGCGCAGCGTCAAACCCTTCCTGGCCCGTGGCGGCTTCAAGCGCGAACGCTGTGCCGGCTGCCGGCTCGCGCCCAGCCATTGCCTGTGCGCGCTGCGGCCCTCGATGGCGACGCGCGCGGGCGTCTGCCTGATCATGGGCGACATCGAGGCGCTCAAGCCCAGCAACACCGGCTGGCTGATCGCCGACGTGGTCGAGGACACCTTCGCCTTCGGCTGGTCGCGCACCGAGGCCGATCCCGCGCTGCTGGCCCTGCTGGCCGATCCGCAATGGCAGCCGTACGTGGTGTTTCCGGGGCAGTATGCCGCGCCCGGGCGGGTGGTGGAGACCGTCGCGCCGCCCGAGGCCTCGCAGGGCCGCCCCGCGAAGCGCCCGCTGTTCGTGCTGCTCGACGGCACCTGGGCCGAGGGGCGCAAGATGTTCCGGCGCAGCGCTTACCTCGCGCAGCTGCCGGTGCTGAGCCCGGTGCTCGCGCGCAGCACGCAGTACCGGCTGCGCCAGTCGGGCCGCGACGACCACCTCTGCACCAGCGAGGTCGCGAGCCTGTGCATGGAACTGGCTGGCGACGCGCTGGCCGCGGAGATCCTCGACGCCTACCTCGCGGTCTTCACCCACCACTACCTGCATGCGAAGAACCAGTCGCCGATCGATGCGCAGGGCGAGGCGCATCGGCGCCTGCGGGCGCTGTCGGCCTTGCGGGCCTGAGGCCGGCCTGCAGCGCCATCCCGATCCCGAGCACCACGACCAGCGTCACCGCCAGCAGCATGAAGGCCAGGGCCGCGCCGAAGGGCCAGTTGTTGAGCCCGACGAACTGCTGGTAGATCTCGGGCGTCATCATGCGAAAGCGCGGCCCGCCGATCAGCACCGGCGTGGCATAGGCGTTCATGCAGAGGATGAACACCAGCGACATGCCCGCGATCACGCCCGGCATGGCCTGCGGCAGCACCACGCGGCGAAAGGCGGTGAAGGGCCGCGCGCCGAGGTTGGCCGCGGCCTCCTCGACGTTGCGCGGAATGCCCTCGATCACGCTGGCCAGCGTCATCACCATCAGCGGCAGCACGATCGTGACCATCACGCCCACCACCGCGGGCTGGTGGAACATCAGCTGCAGCGGCTCGCGCGCCAGCCCGCTCCATTGCGCCAGCGCATTGAACAGCCCGCTGTTGCCCAGCAGCGCCATCCAGCCGGCCGAGCGCACCACGTTGCCCACCATCAGCGGCAGGATGGTGGCCAGCGTGAGCCACATCTTCCAGCGCCGCGGCATGCGCGCCAGCGTGTAGCCCGCGGGCAGGCCGAGCAGCAGGGCGATGCCCGTGGTCAGCGCGGCCACCTTCAGCGTCACCCCCAGCACCTCGCGAAAGTACGGGTCGGCGAACAGCTGCACGTAGTTGCGTGCCGTGAAGGCCTCGACCATCAGCTCGGTCGGCGTGTAGAGGTTGAGCGAGTAGCGCAGCAGCATCGCCATCGGCGCCACCATCAGCGCCAGCACGATCGCGATGGCGGGCAGGGTCAAAAGACGCATCGCTCAGGCCGCCTTGAAGTCGCGCGACCAGTACTGCTGCAGCGCCGGCATGGCCTGCGCGAAGTAGCCGAAATCGGGCACCTTGAAGCGCGACTGCTCCTCGGGCGTGAAGGCGATCTGCGCGGCCAGCTCGGGCGGCAGCCTGGCATTGGTGACGGTGGGCACGTAGCCCATGCGCTCGGCGAAGGCCGACTGCGCGCCGGCATCGAGCATCGCGTTCAGGTAGGCGAAGGCGTTGTCCTTCTGCTGGCTGTTCTTGGGCACCGAGGCGGTGAAGGTGGTCGGCACGATGCCCTCGGCCGGCACGGCCGCCGCCACGCTCAGGCCGGCGCGCCGCCACTGGTGGACGCGGGCGCGCCAGGCCAGGGTGATCCAGATGTCCTCGGCCTTGAGCGCCTGCGCCACCGCCTCGTTGGTGGCGAAGATCTTGGGCCCCAGCGCCTTCATCTCGCCGAGCTTGGCCATGCCGGGCGCGAGGTCGCCCAGCGTGCCGCCGGCCGCGAGCGAGGCGGCGGCGATGTTGTAGGGGAACAGGATGTCGGCGAAGCCGACGCGGCCCTTGTACTTCGGGTCCCAGAGGTCGGCGAGCGACTTCGGCGCCGCCTTGATCTTCGCGGGGTTGTAGGCGATGACCAGGCCCGAGTAGATGTGCGGCAGCGCCTGCGGCTGGCGCAGCGCGGCGATGGCGTTCCTCGCGTTCGGCACGTTGGCCTCGGTCAGCGTCTCGAACAGGCCCAGCTGCGCGAGGCCGCTGGCCTCGAAGTCGACCATCGACACCACGTCGAGGCTGCCGCGGCGGCCGTTGCGCTCGGCCAGCAGCTTGGCCTTGCGCGGCGGACCGTCGTCCACGCTCTGCACCGCCTCGATGCCCAGCGGCTTGAGCAGCGGCTGCTCGACATGCTTGCCGAGCAGGTCGCCGTAGTCGCCGCCCCAGGTGGCGACGACGACGCGGCCGCCGACGGCGGCCAGGGCGGGGCGGGCCGCGGCCAGCGGCAGCGAGGCTGCGGCCAGCAGCAGGGAACGGCGTGTGGAATGCATGGACATGATCGGAATGAAGAGAAAGGAAGAAGAAAGATCAGGAAGCCGTGGCATCCGCGGGCAGAGGCAGCGCGTGTTCCGCCGACCACTGCAGGCTCACGCGCTCGCCGATCGCGGGAGCGCCCTGTGCCGGCACGCTGGGCTGCGCCACCGAGACCGGGCCGACCTCGGTTTCGAAGTGCCATTCGGTCGTGCCGCCCAGGTAGGTGCCGAGCTTCACGCGCGCGGGCAGGCCGGGCGCGCCGGCGTCGGCGATGCGGATGCGGTCGGGCCGCACCATCAGCGCGAGTTCGCCGGTCGCGCGCGGCGGCGTCGCCGCGGCGGCGCAGGGCAGCAGCTGCGCGCCCGCGCGGAAAGCACCGGGCGCCTCGAGCCGCCCCGGCACCAGGTTGCAGCGCCCGATGAAGTTGGCGACGAACTGGTCGACCGGCTGCTCGTACACCTGCTGCGGTGTGCCGACCTGCCGCACCCGACCATGGTCCATCACGGCCAGCCGGTCGGCGGTGGTGAGCGCCTCTTCCTGGTCGTGCGTCACCAGCAGCGTGGTGAGGCCCAGGCGCTGCTGCAGCGCGCGGATCTCGAGCCGCACCTCGGTGCGCAGCCGCGCGTCGAGGTTCGACATCGGCTCGTCGAGCAGGAACACCGCGGGCCGCACCACCAGCGCGCGCGCCAGCGCCACGCGCTGCTGCTGGCCGCCCGAGAGCGCGGCGGGCCGGCGCTCGGCCAGGTGCTCGAGCTGCACCAGCCGCAGCGCTTCCTTCACGCGCGCAGCCTGCTCGGCGCGCGGCACCTTGCGCATCTGCAGCCCGAAGGCCACGTTCTCGGCCACGCTCATGTGCATGAACAGCGCATAGCCCTGGAACACCATGCCGGTGTCGCGCGCATGCGGCGGCGCATGCGTCACGTCGCGTTCGCCGAACAGGATGCGGCCCGCGCTCGGCGGCACGAAGCCGGCCACCATGCGCAGCGTGGTGCTCTTGCCGCAGCCCGAGGGGCCGAGCAGCGCGAGCAGTTCGCCCTGGGCCACGCGCAGGTCGAGATGGCGCACCGCGACCGTGCGGTCGTAGGTGCACTGGAGGTTGTCGAGATGGAGATGGCTCAAGAGGTCACCCGGGACAGACTGACGAAACGATCGGCGACCAGCAGCAGCACGGCGATCAGCACGGTCTGCACCGTGCCGACCGCGGCCAGCGTCGGGTCCATGTTGAAGTTGAGGTAGCTCAGCATTTCCACCGGCAGGGTGGCGTACCCGGGGCCCGTGAGCATCATCGTCATCTCGAGGTTCTCGAAGCTGGCGATGAAGCTGAACACCGCCGCGGCCACGATGCCGGCGCGCATCGAAGGCAGCGTGACGCGCAGGAACACCGTGAGCGGTCGCGCACCCAGGTTGGCCGCGGCTTCCTCGGGCGCGCGGCCCAGGCCCTGCAGGCTGGCCGAGACCAGGCGCACGGTCCACGGAATCGCCAGCAGCGCATGCGCGGCGATCAGGCCCGGCAGCGTGGCGACGATCTGCAGGTCGATGGCGTTGTCCACGCGCACGAAGAACACGTAGATGCCGGTGCCCAGCACCACGCCCGGAAAGGCCAGCGGCGACAGCAGCAGCGCCGACAGCGCGCGCCGGCCGCGGAACCGGCCGCGCTCGATCGCATAGGCCGCCGCCGTGCCGGTGCCCACGCCGAGCAGCGCCGAGATCGCCGCGAGCTGCAGCGACAGCACGAAGCTGCTCGCGAACTGCGGCTTGCTCCAGGCATTGGCGTACCAGTGCAGCGAATAGCCCTCGGGCGGGAAGCTCATGATCGGCTGCGCGAACACGCTGAGCCAGGCCACGGTGACCAGCGGCAGCAGCATCGCGGCATAGGTGGCGCCCACCAGCAGCCGGCGCGCGACGGTGGTGGGCCTCATACGCAGCTTTCCTCGAGCACGGCCGACAGCGGCCGGCCGATCGCATTCGGCCGCGTGGCCGCGTGCACGGCGATTGGCAGCGGCGGCTGCAGCTCGCGCAGTTCGTCGAGCCGCATGCCGCGCACGATCACGACCAGGAAGGAACCGTTCGCCGTGCCGGCGAACGGCAGCAGCGGGGCGAACAGCGTGCCCACGCACTGCACCAGCAGCGGCAGCCGCTCGCCGCGCACCGCGACCACGCCCTTGATGCGCAGCAGCCGCTCGCCGCACAGGCCCGCGAGGTTGTCGAGCCATTCGGCGAGCGCATCGCGTGCCACCGGCGCGGCGAAGCGGCACAGCGCGGTGCGGATGTCGCTGTGCGCGGGCGCGTCGTCCGACACGGCCAGTTCGGGCATCGGCGAGCGCGCGGCCGGTGGTGCGAGCGCTGCCAGTGCGCGCGCTCCCGCCGTCGGCTCGGCCACCAGTTCGGCCAGCGGATTGACCCGCGCGAGCAGCGCGCGCGCCGCCTCGGTGGCGCCCGCGGGCGCGAGGTCCTGGCGTGTCAGCACGATGCGCTGCGCGCCGGCGATCTGCGCGGCCGCCTCGAGCAGCGCCAGCAGGGACTCGCCGCGCACGCAGTCGAAGGTGGCGACCACCTGCGCGCGCAGGTGCGCGGCCAGCGGACCGAGGCTGCGCAGCACGGGGCCGGGCCGCGCGAGGCCGGTGGTCTCGAGCACGATGCGCGCGAGCGGCGGCAGGCCGCGCGTCTCGCGTTCCTCGATCAGCGCCGCGATGGTGCCGGGCAGGTCGCCGCCCATCGCGCAGCACACGCAGCCGTTGCTCAGCAAGGCCATCGGCACCTTGGCGGCGGTGGCGGCGAGCACCGCGCCATCGAGATCGACCTCGCCGATCTCGTTGACGATCACGGCCGTGTCGGCCGCCTGCGGCAGTCGCAGGTAGCTCGACAGCAGCGTGGTCTTGCCGCTGCCGAGGAAGCCGGTGAGCACGGTCAGTTCGATCGGCACCGGATGGAAGTCGCTCGCCGGATTCATGCCGTGGCCGCCTCGGCGCGGTTGGCCGCGACCATCGCGCGCACGTCGGCCAGCAGCTCGGCCGTGTCGTAGCAGATGCCGCCCGCGATGGTGCGGCTCAGGCCGCGCTGCCACTCCACGCGCCGGCTGTCGTCGTTCAGCCGCATCGCGCCGGTGCCGTAGAGCAGCTTGAAGTCCTCGAGCGGGTTCTGGTCGTGCACCAGCAGGTCGGCGCGCTTGCCGACCTCGAGGCTGCCGCAGTCGGCCTCGATGCCCAGCAGGTGCGCGCCCTCGAGCGAGGCGGCGCGGATCACCTCGAGCGGATGGAAGCCGGCCTCCTGCAGCATCTCGAGCTCGCGCACGAAGCCGAAGCCGAACAGCTGGAAGATGAAGCCCGAGTCGCTGCCCGCGCAGACGCGGCCGCCGCGGTTCTTGTACTCGTTGATGAAGCGCATCCAGAGCCGGTAGTTCTCCTTCCACTCGATCTCGTTCTTCGTCGACCAGCGATACCAGTACGAGCCGTGGCCGCCGCGGTAGGGCTGGAAGTTGTCCCAGTAGGCCTGCCAGGTGTAGTCGTCGTGCCAGTCGGCGCGGCGCGTACGCATCAGGTCGCGGTTGGCGTCGTAGATGCCGAAGGTGGGCACGAAGGCGAAGCCGAGTTCGAGGAAGCGGTCCATCGCGTTGCGCCAGGTGGCGCTGCCGGGCTGCGCGGCCTGGCCGAAGGTCTGGCCCGCGACCGAGAAGCGGAAGTACTCGTCGCCGTAGTCGTAGTCGGCCGGGTAGTTCTGCACCACGCGCTCCTCGAACAGTGCCTCGGGCAGGCCGTAGTAGTGCTCGGCGCTGGTCAGGCCCCACTGCGCGGTGGTCAGCGCGTTCATGCGCGTCACGGCCATCTGCGCATGGTGGCAGCCGCTGCGCAGGCCCAGGCTCGCGCACTCGGCCAGCGCGGCCTGCATGAGGGCCGGCGGCGCGCCGAAGAACTTCACGCCGTCGGCGCCGCGCGCCTTGAGCCGGCCCAGCCAGTCGCGCGCCTGCGCCGGCGTGTGCAGGGTCTTGAGGATGTCGTTGACGGCCGGGAAGTAGGCGTGCGCGAGGATGCGCGGCGCCGCGATGGTGCCGGCGGCCGCGCGCTCGCGCTGGTCCAGGGTCCAGCCCAGGCCGTTGAAGCAGCCCATCTCGCGCACCGTGGTCACGCCGTGCGCCAGCCACAGCTTGTAGACGTAGTCGGCCGGCGGCGCATCGCGGCTGACGAAGGGCGAGCCGATGTGGGCATGGGCATCGACGAAGCCCGGCGTGACGAACTTGCCGTGGCAGTCGATCTCGTGTTGGCCCGCGGCCGGCCGCCCGGCCGGATCGATGGCGAGGCGCGGCGCGCCCACGCTGCGCATCTCGACGATGCGGTCGCGCTCGATCACGATGTCCACCGGCCCCCAGGGCGGCGCGCCGGTGCCGTCGATCACGGTGGCGCCACGCAGCACCAGGCGCTCGAACGGCCCTTCGCCACGGTCGCGCCGCGTGGCGCGCGCCTTCTCGGTGCCGCCGCGCAGCCGGAGTCCGGCCGCGATCTCGTCGCCGGCCTCGACGCCCGGCGTGCTGTCCTGCATCGCAGTTGCTGCTGTCACTCGAATCTCCTCGAACATCACCCGGAGAAGCCGGATGGCGAGGGCGATTCTTTCGAGCGAGGGGCAGGCCGTCTCGGTCAATCCTGCGCGGCGGACAGCATGTTCTTGCTGCCGGGCCGGCGGGAGCGCGCGCTGGCGCGGTCCGCTACTGGCGCCGGGCCTGCCGGTAGACCTGCGGCGTCATGCCCTCGGTGCGGCGGAACAGCCGCGCGAGATGGCTGGAGTCGGAGAAGCCGCAGTCCATGGCGATCTGCAGGATGTTCTTGTCCGAGAAGGCCAGGTCGGCCTTGGCCAGCCGCAACCGTGCCGCCACCAGGTGCGCATGCGGCGTGAGCCCGTAGCGCTGCTTGAAGCGGCGCGCGAAATGGAATTCGCTCATCTCGGCCAGGCGCGCGAGCCGCGCCACGCTCAGCGGCTCGTGCGGATGGCGCTCCACGTGGTCGAAGGCCGCCTGCAGGCCTTCGTGCGCCGGCGGCGCCTCGGCATGGACCACGCGCCCGTAGCTGCGCAGCAGGTGCGCCACCAGCGACTGCGCGATGCCGTCGGCATACATGCGCCCGGCCGCGCCGTCGGCATCGAGCGCCGCCACGAGTTGCGCGCCGAGCAGGCGGCCCACGCGGTCGTCGCGGTACAACGGGCCGTCGCGCGGCTCGAAGTCCTCGAAGTCGATGCCGAAGCGGCGCGCGGTCGCACGCAGCTCGCCGAGCGAGAAATGGATGTGCAGCAGGTCGAAGGGGCTGGGCGATTCGAAGCCCGTGCGCTCGATGGTGCGCGAGTCGATCAGCCGCACGCTGCCGCCTTCGATCGGGCCGTCCCAGATCACCGTGTCGTCCACGCGCGAGCAGGCGTCCATCGGCAGCAGCACCATCGAGAACATCATGAAGTCCTGCGAGGTCTCGATGTCGAACTGGAAGGGCCCGGCCGTCTTGCGCGTCCAGCGCAGCACCGACACCCCGGTCGACGGCAGGTTCATCAGCGCACCGGCGCTGCGCAGGCCCCACAGGTCTTCCATGTCGTTGAGGTCGCGCAGGGGCAGCATGAGGTGCGTTCGGGAAGAGGCGGCGAGCGCCGAGGCAGTCGAAAGTGCGCGAATTCTCATGCATTTTCCGGGCCAGTCACCGGGGGGTAATCCCGGTCCGGCCGCCGCCCGCGGCGTTTCCTTCCGCCTCCCGCGCAGCGCGCGCCGCTACTGCGCCTGCAGCCCGAGCTCCCTCGTCATCGCCTGGTAGGTGGGCCAGGTGCGCTGGATGAAGCGCTGCAGCTCGGCGCCCGTCAGCGGCGCTTCCTCCACGCCGAGCTGCGCCAGCACATTCTTGACGGCCTCCGATCTGGACGCCGATTCGCGGCAGGCATCGGCGACCCGACGCACCACGTCGGCCGGAAGGCCCGCGGGGCCCAGGATCATGTTGCACTCGGTGAGGTTCTCGAACGCGGCTCCGGTGAAGCCCTCGTCGGCCCAGGTCGGAATGCCGGGCAGCAGCTTCTCCGAGCGCCCGCCCGAGATGACCAGCACCGGCCGGAAGCTGCCTTTCTGGATCCCGGGGCCCAGGCCCGCCAGCGAACCCGCGCCGATGTCGATGTTGCCCGCCATCAGGTCGAACACCATCGGACCCGTGCCCTTGTAGTTCACGATGTCGAACCTGGCGCCGGTCTGCTTGGCGAGCTGGGTCATCATGATCTGCCAGCCCGAGCCGATGCCGTAGTTGCCCACCGACACCGGCCGCTGGCGCGCGAGCGCGAGCAGTTCCTTGAAGTTCTTCACCGGCAGGTCCTTCTTCACCACCATCGGCGACACGCCGGTGCTGAAGGCCGCGATCGGCACCAGGTCCTTCGAGGTGTCGAGCGGCACCTTCTTGAGCATCACCGGTGCCTGCGCGAGCTGGCTGTGCAGCGTGATGAGCAGGGTGTAGCCGTCCGCGGGGGAGCGCGCCACGTTGTCCGCCGCGATCATGCCGATGCCGCCGGGCTTGTTCTCCACCACCACCGCCTGGCCCAGGCTCGAGGTCATGTACTCGGCCACCGCGCGCGCGGTGGCGTCGTTGGACGAGCCGGGTGCCTGCGCGGCCACCAGCCGCACCGGCTTGGTGGGCCAGTCCTGCGCGAAGGCCAGCCGCGGCAGTGCGCCGGTGCCCAGCGCCAGGCCGGCCGCGAGCAGCTGCCGCCGGCGGGCGGCGTCCAGGGGCAGGGACGGTTCGATCTTGTCTCGTTGCATTGCTTTGTCTCCTTCGGGTCGCTTCAGGTGACGCGGCTGCCGGCGGCAGCGCGTCCACGGGCACGCGCGCCTACATGCCGATGCGGTCGGCCCGCTCGACCAGGTTGCGCACGATGCGCACCGACGCGATGTCGATCATCTTTCCGTCGTACTGCACGGCGCCGAGGCCCTGCGCGAGGGCCTGGTCGTAGGCCTGGATCATGTCGCGCGCGCGCGCCACGTCGGCGGCCGGCGGCGAGAAGGCTTCCTGCGCGAGCGCGACCTGCGAGGGATGGATGGCCCACTTGCCGACCATGCCGAGGATCATCGAGCGCCGGCATTCCTCGCGGAAGGCGTCGGGGTCCCTGAAGTCGGCGAAGGGGCCGTCGACGGCATCGATGCGGTGCGCGCGCGCGGCGATGGTCAGCTTGTGGCGCTGGTAGTGCCAGATGTCGCCGGGGTAGCCGCTGGCGCCGCCGATGTCGCGCAGCGAGATGCCCTGGCTCGCCGAGTAGTCGCCCATGCCGAAGATCAGGCACTCGAGCCGCGGCGTGGAGGCCGCGATCTCCTCGACCCGCATCATGGCCTCGACCTCCTCGATCAGCACATCGATGCCGATGCGCTTCTTCAAGCCCAGCTTCTTCTCCATCATCGACAGCAGCTTGTCGACGAACTGCACGTCGGCCGCGCTCATCGCCTTGGGCAGCATGATCACGTCGAGGTTCTCGCGCGCGCCCTCGACCACCTCGATGATGTCCTCGTAGGCGTACTCGGTCGTCAGGTCGTTGATGCGCACGCAGCGCGTGGTGCGGCCCCAGTCGAGGCTGTTGAGCGCGTGCACGATCTTCGCGCGCGCGGGGCGTTTCTCCGACGGCGCGACCGCGTCCTCGAGATCGAGGAAGACGAAGTCGACGTCCATCCCCGCGGCTTTCTGCATCATCTTCTCGCTCGAGCCGGGCACGGACAGCTGGCAGCGGCGCAGTCTCTGGGGTCGTTCTTGCATGGAACTCGTTTCCTTCAGGCAGTGGTTTCAGTGGATGACGTGGTCGGCGCGCAGCGCCGCGATCTCGGCCGGCGCGAAGCCGAAGCCCTGGAGCACCGCGTCGCTGTGCTCGCCGGTGAGCGGCGCGCGCCGGTGCACGCCGCCGGGCGTGTCGCTCATGTGGACGGGTGTGCCGGCCACGGTCAGCGCGCGCGCGGCGCCCGGCTGCTCGGTCTCCACCAGCATCCCCCGCGCGCGGAAATGCGCGTCCTCGAAGATGTCCTGCGCATCGAATACCGGGCCGAACGGAATCTCGGCGCCGAGCAGCGACGACAGCTCGGCCTTGGTGTGGCGCGCGGTCCATTCGCCGACCAGGGCCTCGACCTCGGCGCGGTGCGCCATGCGCGCCTCGTTGCTCGCGTAGCGCGGATCGCTCGCGAGCTCGGGCCGGCCCATGCGCTGCACCAGCGGCACCCAGAAGCGGTCGTTGGGCACGCCGAGGCTCACGTGGCCGTCCTTCGCGGGGAACAGTCCGAAGGGGCACAGCAGCGGGTGGCCGTTGCCCTCGGGGCCTGGCGACTCGTGCGAGGCGCTGTACTGGTAGACCAGCCGCTCGCAGATCGCCAGCACCGCATCGACCATCGACACGTCGACGAACTGGCCGCGCCCGGTGCGCTGCGCGCGCCAGCAGGCCGAGGCGATGCCGAAGGCGAGGAAGGTCGCGGGCACCAGGTCGCCGACGCCCGGTCCGATCTTGGTCGGCGCACCCGCGGGCACCGGGCCGGTGATGCCCATGATGCCGCCCATCGCCTGCGCGACCGGGTCGTAGGCCGGCCAGTCGGCGTAGGGGCTGCGGCCGCTGCGCGGGTCGCCGAAGCCGCGCATCGCGGCATACACCAGGCGCGGGTTCTCGGCGATCAGCGCCTCGTAGCCCAGGCCCAGCCGTTCCATCACGCCGCAGCGGTAGTTCTCGACCAGCACGTCGGCGCCGCGCACCATGCGCAGCAGCGCGGCCTTGCCGGCGGGCTGCTTGAGGTCGAGCGCGAGCGACTGCTTGTTGCGGTTGATCGAGGCGAAGTAGCCACCGAAGCCGCCTTCGGCGATGGTCAGCGCGCCGGGCAGGTGCGGGCCGGTCCGGCGCGTGGGGTCGCCGCCGGGCGGCTCGATCTTCACCACGCGCGCGCCCTGGTCGGCCAGCATCATGGTGGCGTAGGGGCCGGCCAGCATGCGCGTGAGGTCGAGCACGACCAGGCCGTCGAGCGCGCCGGTGGCGGCGGGGGCAGCCTGCGTCACCGGCCCGCCCAATGGCTCTTGCGCTTGAGCAGCACGGTGCGCTCGGCCTCGACGCAGAGCTTGTCGTCCTGGTTCAGGCCGTAGTGCCGGAAGCGCACGATGCCGGCGTCGTCGCGGTCGGCCGCGCGCGCTTCCAGCACCTCGCTGTAGGCATAGAGGGTGTCGCCATGGAACACCGGATGCGACAGGCGGATCCTGTCGAGCGCCAGTTCCTGCAGGCATTGCTCGGCCGTGTCCTGGGCCGCGAGCCCGAGCACCATCGACAGGTTGATGCCGCCGAACACCACGCGCTGCGCGAAGATGCCGCGCGCATCCTGCTTCTTCATCGCGTCCTCGTTGAAATGGCCCTCGGCGGTGTTCATCACCAGGTTGGTGAGCAGCACGTTGTCCATCTCGGTCACGGTCTTGCCGCGGTGGTGGCGCAGCAGCAGGCCGACCTCGAAGTCCTCGAAGTAGTTGTCGGTGCTGGTGAGTTCGGCGCTTCTCATGCCGCGCCGCCTTTCTGCGCCACGGCCGCGAAGGCGCGCCCGGCGATCATGGCCTCGACCTCCGACTTGCCCAGCAGGCTGGTCGCGATGATGCGCTGCTGGATCTCCGAGGTGCCCTCGAAGATCTTCGTGAGCCGCGCGTCGCGCCAGTAGCGCTCGACCGGGAACAGCCTGGTGTAGCCCGCGCCGCCGAAGATCTGCATCGCCTCGGAGGTCACGCGCTCGGCCATTTCGGAGGCGAAGTACTTCGCCATCGAGGCTTCCTTGTCGCAGCGCCGGCCGCTGTCGATCGCGCTGCAGACGAAGTGCATGAGCTGGCGCGCCGCCTCGATCTCGGTCGCCATGGTGGCGATCTTGAAGCGGATCGCCTGGTACTCGGCGATCGGCATGCCGAACTGCTTGCGCTCGCCCGCGTAGGCGATGGCGTCCTCGAGCGCACCCTGGGCCAGCCCGATGGCACGCGCGGCCGTGTGGGCGCGCGCGCCTTCCAGGCCCTTGGTCATCAGGTGGAAGGCCTTGCCTTCCTCGCCGATCAGGCAGTCCGCCGGCACGCGCAGGCCGTCGAGCGCGAGCTCGAAGGTCTTCCAGCCGAAGTAGCCGATCTTGGGAATCGGCGCGCCGGTCATGCCCTTCGGAAAGCTGCCGCGCTCCTTCTCGATCAGGAAGCAGGAGATGCCGAGCCAGCGCTTGTCGGCGTTGGGCGGCGGCGCGGTGCGCGCGAACAGCGTGATGTAGTCGGCGCCGTCCGCGAAGGTGCACCAGTACTTGTTGCCGGTGATCACCCACTCGTCGCCGTCGCGCACCGCGCGGCAGGAGATCGAGGCCAGGTCGGAGCCGGTGTCGGGCTCGGACAGCGCGCTCGCGTTGAGGAACTCGCCGCGCACCACGCGCGGCAGGTACCTGGCGCGCATCTCCTCGGGCATGGCGGCCTTGATCCAGCCGCCCTGGGCACGCGCGACGATCGAGGCGACCGACATCCAGCCGCGCGCCAGTTCCTCGCAGATCAGGCAGTACTCGAAATAGCCGAGACCGAGGCCGCCGTACTGCTCGGGAATCATGATCCCGAAGTAGCCCATGTCGGCGATCTTCTGGCGCAGTTCCATCGGGATCTCGCCCTCCGGGCCGTCGAGCCTGTTGGCGACCGGCAGCACCTCCTTCATCGTGAATTCGCGCGCCGCGTCGCGGATCATGCGACGTTCTTGCGTCATGTAGCCCAGACCATCTTCCGACATCGTTTCAGTTCCTCGTTTTGACCAGGTTCGTGCGCTTGAAGGCGATGACCTCCTCGCCGCGTTGGTTGCTGCCGCGCGTGTGCCAGGTGACGATGCCGTAGCCCGGGCGGTTGCTCGCCAGGCGCGCGGCCACCACTTCGGAGCGGGCCTCGAGCGTGTCGCCCGGATAGACGGGCCGCAGGTAGCTGAGCTCGTCCACGCCGAGGAAGGGGCCGCCGCCCTCGGACAGGTCTTCCACCGACAGGCCGAACACCGTGTTGAACACCAGCAGCGGATTGACCGGCGTGGTCGGGTGGCCATGGGCCCGGGCGAAGGCCTCGTTGGTGTAGTGCGGGTTGTAGTGCAGCGTCAGCGTGGAGAACAGCGTGTTGTCCGCGGCCGTGACCGTGCGGCCCCAGTGGTGCGCGAAGCGGCGGCCGATGTCGAAATCCTCGTACCGGTTGCCGCGTGTCCTGGGCCTGGCCTCGGCCTTCAGGCGTTGGACCGTGATGTCGTTGGGCGTCATTGAATCGCTTCGATCAGGGAGTGGAGATGGGGGGAGGTGGGGAGTGCCGCGACCGCCTGCGCCAGCCGCTCGAAGCGCGCGGCGCCGATCACCGGCTCGGCGATCGCGCGCGCCTTGGCATGCAGGCGTTGCCATTGCGCATCGAGGTCGGTGGCGGGAATGGCGACATTGGCCTGCGCGCTCAGCACCCGGCCGTCGCGCGTGCGCAAGGTGGCGGTCGCGGTGTCGCGCTGCTGCGTGTCGGCGACCTCGAGCGCCACGCGTTCGCGCGCCCGGCGCCAGCGCGGATCGCTTGCCGTCTGGTCGGTGTAGAGACCGAGCGCGGCGGTGTCGGCGCCGTCCAAAGCCAGCGCGGCCAGGTGGCGGATCGAGAACTTGACTTCGAGCCCGGTCGCCGGGGCCTCGATGTCGCAGACGCCACGATGGTTGCCTTCGCCCGAAACCGTCAGCGTCAGCGTTTCCAGGTCGTCGAGACCGACGCCGTGGCGCGCGCGCAGTTCGCGGATAGCCTCGATCGACGAGTGCGTGAGGTAGCAGGCGGCGTGGTACTTGAACAGCGTGCGCTCGATCGCGAAGCCGGACATGGTGTCGATGGTGGCGGGGAAGGGGTTGAGCTCCGGTGCCAGCGTGCGCGCGAAACCCTGCGCGCCCTCGATCGCCTGCTCGTTCGCGGTGAAGCCGCGCGCCGCGAGCTGCGCGGCCATCAGCCCGTTCATCGCGGCCTTGCCCGCGTGCAGCGGCTTGGCCATGGTGCCGAACATCGACTTGAGCCCGGCAGCCTGGGTGGCCGCGAGGCCCAGTGCATGCGCGGTCCGCGACGGGTCGAGCCCTTGCAGGTGGGCACAGGCCGCCGCGGCGCCCAGCGTGCCGACGGTGCCGGTCGCATGGAAGCCGTGGCGGTAGTGGCTCGGACCCACCATCTCGCCGACGCGGCTCTCGATCTCGTGGCCGACCACCACGGCGCGCAGCAGCGCGAGGCCGGAAGCGCCGCGCGCCTGTGCCAGTGCCAGCGCCGCGGGCACCACCGGCACGCTGGGATGGCCGAACATGCGCGAGGCCACATCGTCGAAGTCGAGCGCATGGCCGGCGGCGCCGTTGATCAGTGCCGCATCGACCGGCCGCGCACGGCGGCCGCTCGCGATCAGCGAGGAGGCTTCGCCGCCGCTGCCGCCGTATTCCTCCGCGAGCATCCGCACCAGCGGTTCGCTGCTGCCGGCGATGGTCACGGCGAGCCAGTCGAGCATCACGTGCCGCGCCCATTCGAGCGCCAGCGGCGTGATCGCTTGCTGCGCGCCGCCGCCGATCCATTCGGCCAGCAGCCGGGTGGCCTCCACGTCCTTCGTCACGCCGGTGTGCGCTTCGCTCATCTTTTTTCCTGCCGTCTGGTTGTCTCGTTCGCTGAAGTATCCGGGCGTGCGTCGGCGAAAAGAATCATGGATGTGATGGTTGAAGACGCGCCAGAACCATCACATATGCGATGGAGCGCGCGCAAGCGAAGCGGCAGACTGCACGCCCATGAATGCACTTCAGCACCCACCGCGCCGTTCGGCGCTCTACGTTCCGGCCTCCAATCCACGCGCCCTCGCCAAGGTCGGCGGCCTCGATGCCGATGCCGTCGTCTTCGACCTCGAAGATGCCGTCGCTCCCGAGATGAAGGAGGCGGCGCGCAGCCACCTGCTGCAGGTCTTCGAAGCCAGACGGCCCGGGCCGCACTACAGGGTGGTGCGCATCAACGCCATCGGCGGCGCGGACTTCGATGCCGACATGCGCACCGTGGCGCGCTGCCGGCCCGATGCGCTGCTGGTGCCCAAGATCGGCAGCGCGAACGACGTGCGCTTCCTGTCGGAGGCGGCGCTGCGCCATGGCCTGGGCGCTGAATTGCGGCTATGGCTGATGGTCGAGACGGCCGACGCGCTCGCGGCGCTCGACGACATCGTGCGCGCCGGCCTTGGCGCGCGGCCGCGGCTCGAGGCCCTCGTGGTCGGCACCAACGACCTCGCGAAGGAAACCGGCGTGTTCGCGGGCGATGGGCGGTGCTACCTGGTGCCGTGGCTCATGGGTGTCGTGCTGAACGCGAAGCGGCATGGCGTCTGCGTGCTCGACGGCGTCTGGAACGACTTCGCCGACACAGCGGGCTTCGATGCGGAAGCCCTGCAGTCGTCGCGCATGGCCTTCGACGGCAAGACGCTGATCCATCCGTCGCAGATCGCGCCGGCGAACGCGGCCTTCTCTCCCTCGGCGGCGGCGCTCGAGGAGGCGCGTGCGATCGTCGCGGCCTTCGAGCTGCCCCGGCATGCCGGCGCGGGCGTCATCAACCTCGAAGGCCGGATGGTCGAGCGGCTGCACCTCGCGCAGGCGCAGCGTTTGTTGTCGCTGCAGGCGGCGATCGAGGCGCGCGGACGAGGCCGCTGAGCGCTCAACAGTTGCCGGCGGCGGCCAGCAGCGCGGGCAGCAGTTGCTTGCGCCGCTGGTGCAGCCGGTCGACCGGCGCGCCGATGCCGATCGCGAGCCGCTGGCTGCGGATCTTGGTGGGGATCAGGGTGGCGATCACGCCCGCGCCGGAGGTCGCGAGATTGGCCGATTCGTACCAGCCCTGTTCGCGCGCCTGCTCGACCGCGCGCAGGGTCTGCGCGATCCGCGCGATCGGCCCGCTCTTGCCGCGCTCGGCGTTGTAGCGCCGCAGCAGCAATTCGATCTGCTCGTCCTTCATCTCGCTCAGCAGCATGATGCCGATGGCGGCGTGGTGCATCGGCCGCTTCACGCCCGGCGACGGCGAGAAGCGCAGCGCATGCTGCGACTGGATCACCGAGATGTACTGCATCGAGAGGCCGCTCTTGCGGCCGAGCAGTACGGATTCGCCGGTCTCGCCGGCCAGGCGGCGCAGCGTGTCGTGGATCGTCTCGCGCTGGCCCGGCATGTGCGTGGCCCACTCGCAGAGGAACGCGACCCGCACCGACGGGCAGTAGCTGCGCGTCGCGCGCTCGTACTCCATGTAGCCCTGGCTGGCCAGGGTCTTGAGCAGCATCGAGACGCTCGATTGCGGCGCGCCCAGCTTCTGCACGATCTCCGCCACGCGCAGCGGCCGCTGCTCGGCCTCGAACAGCTCGAGCAGTTCGAAGACCCGCACCGCGGATTTCACGAGGGTGTTCTGCATGGCCGTTGCTACGCGGTCGGTTCGGGCGGCGGGCGCAGCGCCACGAATTCGCCCGTCAGCCGCCCCACGACCTGCCCGCCGTATTCGAGCTGCGACGACACCGAGATGCGGGCCTTGCCCTTGCGCGCCAGCATGCGCGCGAACGGCAGCCACTGCGCGGGTTCGTCGAAGGCCGAGCGCGCGATGAAGTCGCCCTCGATCGGCAGCTCGTAGGCCATGGTGTTGCGCTGGATCACGAGCCGGCTGGCCAGGCCCTCGGCCGTCAGCCGCGTGTTGAGCAGCGACCAGGCCGCGAGGATCGCGACCGCCGAGGCGCTGCCGCCGAACACGGTGTCGCGGTGGTTGATGTTGGGCGCGAGCGGTGCGCGCAGCACCACTTCATGCGGTGCCACCGAGGCGACGGACACGGCCATGGCCTTCGAGAGCGGGATATGGTCGTGGAGGTAGTGCTCCAGGTCTGCGGGGTTCAATGCGGTGGTCTCTTTGGGATGTGTGTGTCGTGCTACTTCGGCCGGTGCGTGTGCATGAGGTCCCACGCCAGGCCCGCGGCCCAGCCGATGCCCACGAGCCAGGCGCCGAGCTGCACGGTGTCGATGTCGGCCGGTGCGAACCAGTGGACCGCGAGGCCGACGAGCAGGCCTGCCGCTGCGCCGACGCAGGAGGTGGGGGAGATCAGGGCTTCGAGCATATCGGCCGGCGGTCTACTTGCGCACCCGCCCCCGTTTGAATCGCAGGAACACCCCGATCGCCAGCGCCGCCAGGATTCCGCCGAGGATGAATTGCCCCAGGGCCGCGGCCACCGCGGCACCGGACACCAGGCCGAAGCCGATGAGGGTTTCGAGCAGCTGCAGGGCCGCGTCGAGCTTCGAATGAAGGTAGCGTTTCATCTCGTGTCGCCGTTGCCGTTCGCGATCCGTCTCAAGGATTCCACCGCCGCAGCCCCAGTGCTTCCGCCTGCTGCCGATACGCCTGGATGCGTTCCCGCACATAGGCATCGAGCGCGGCCCCCGTGAGCGCGAAGGGATAGAGCCCATGCCGCTCGCGCAGCGCAGCATAGCCGGGCGCGGCCATGGCCTCCTCGAAGGCGGTGGTCCAGGCGCGCAGCGCGGCGTCGGGCACGTCGGCGCTGATGTAGAGGCCGCGCACGGTGGGCCACACGAGGTCCACGCCCTGTTCGCGCGCGGTCGGCACGCCCGCGAGCGCGCCGCCGAGCCGCGCTTCCGACAGCACGGCGAGCAGGCGCACGGCGGTGCCGCCGGCCATGGCCTGCAGCGCCTCGGCGGCGTCGCCCGCGAACACGTCGACATGCCGGCCCTGCAGCGCGCCGAGCGCATCGCCGCCGCCTTCGAAGGAGACGAAGCGCATCGCGCGGTGGTCGCCGCCGGCGGCGCGCACCAGCAGCGCGGCCTTCACCCAGTCCTGGCTGCCGACGGTGCCGCCGGCGCCGAACACGATGCGCGACGGCGACTGGCGCAGCGCGGCCATCAGCTCGCGCAGGCTGCGGTAGGGCGAATCGCGGTGCACCACGACCACGCCGTAGTCGGTGCCGAGCGCGGCGACCCAGCGCACGGCGCTGGTCGGATGCGGGCCGAAGCGGCCCTGCGCGAGGTTGAGCAGCGAGCCGCTCGAGAACGCGACCAGCGTGCCCGGGCCGCCGAGGCGGCCGGTGGCGATGCGGTCGAAGGCGACGGCGCCGATGCCGCCCGGCAGGAAGCGCTGCGCGAGCGGCGCGCGCGCGGGACGCACGGCCTGCAGCGCGTCGCGCGCGAGCGCGCAGGTGAGGGCGAAGCCGCCGCCGGCCTTGGCGGGGATGATGCATTCGGCCGCGGCCTGCGACGGATCGGCCGGATCGAGCTGCGGCGCCGCGAAGGCGCGCATCGCGCCGCCGGGCAGCAGCAGCGCCGAGAGCGCGCGCAGCGCGTGGCGTCGAGAGTGATCGATGCGGATCGGCATGGCGGGGATTCTGGCCGCGAAACGAGGCGCGACGGCGCTCAGGCCGTGCCCGGCTTCGGCCACCAGATGATGGCATGCAGCCCGTTGCCGCCCTCGCGTGCCTCGAGCCGCAGTTCACCGCCATGGCGCTGCGCGATCGAGCGCGCGATGGCCAGGCCGAGCCCGAAGCCGCCCTTGCCGGCGCGCGCGCCGCGCCGGAAGCGCTGGCCGAGCTGGGCGCGTTCCTCCTCGCCGAGGCCGGGGCCGTCGTCCTCGACATTGAGACTCCAGCCGGCCGCATCGCCGGCCGCGAACACGGTGATGGTGCCCTCGGCCGGCGTGTAGGCGATGGCGTTGGCGACGAGGTTGGTGAGCGCCTCGCGCAGCAGCGCGCGGTCGGCCACCGCAACGAGTTCGACGTGCGCATGCCCCGCGGCCTCGTCGGGCGCCTGGATGCCGAGGTCGATGCGCTTGGCGCGCGCCTGCGGCAGCAGGTCGACGGCCACCTCGCGCAGCAGGCCGGCGAGTTCGAACGCGGCCGGCGCCACGGCCACGGTGTCGCTGCGGCCCAGCGCCAGCAGCTGCTGCGCGCTGCGCGTGGCGCGGCCGATCTCGGTGCCGAGCGCATCGAGCGCGGCGCGCACCTGCAGCGGATCGTGCTGGCGCTGCGCGTAGTCGGCCTGCATCTGCAAGGTGGTGAGGTGGGTGCGCAGCTGGTGCGAGGCATCGTCGAGGAACTGCCGCTGCTGCGCCACCAGGTCCTGCGTGCGCGACATCTGGCGATTGACCGCGGCCACGAGCGGCCGCACGTCGGCGGGCAGGTCGGTGTCGGCGATGCGCGTGAGGTCGTCGGGCTTGCGCGCCTCGACCTCGCGCGCGAGGCGCGACAGCGGCCGCAGCGCCGCCGCCAGCGCGGCACCGGTGCCGAACACCAGCAGCGCCAGCACCAGCGCGTCGCGCAGGGCCGCGCTGCGCACGAAGCGGGTGCTGAATTCCTGCCGCGAGCGCGTGCTCTCGCCGACCTGGATCAGCACGCTGCGCCCGGCACTGCCCGCGGGCGCGCGGTCGAGTTCGCGCCGGTAGGCCGCGAGCCGCACGGCCTCGCCGAAATACTCGGCGTCGTAGAAGGCCGGCACGCCGAGCGCGAGCGAGGCGGGCGGCGCCGGCAGGTCGGCGCTGCCGAGTTCGACCAGCCCGTCGGAGGTGGCGACGCGAAAGAACACCTGGCCGCTGGCCGTGAGCTCGAAGAACTCGAACATGGTGTAGGGCAGCTCGACCGAGAGCCCGCCCGAGGCGGTCGAGATGTTGGCGTCGATGGACTTGAGCGCGCCGAGCAGCGAGCGGTCGTAGGCCGCGTTGGCCGACGCGAGCGCATCGTGCCGCGTGCGCCACAGCTCGATGCCGGTGACGGCGATCAGCGCGGGCAGCAGCAGCAGCGCGAGCCGCTGCCAGAGGCTAGCGCGGCGCAGCCAGGCGACCGAGGAACGCACCATGCCGTCTTCAGTCCGCCTCGAGCACGTAGCCCAGGCCGCGCAGCGTGACGATGCGCACGCCGCTGCCGTCCAGGCGCTTGCGCAGCCGGTAGACCAGCACCTCGACGGCCTCGGGATGCACCTCCTCGTCGTCGGAGAACACGCGCTCGAGGATCTGCTGCTTCGACAGCGGCTCGCCGCTGCGCTGCACCAGCACGCGCAGCACCGCGAGCTCGCGCGGCGACAGCGCGAGCGCCTCGCCGGCCAGCGTGAACTGCCGCCGCGCGCCGTCGTACACCAGCGGCCCGCAGGCCAGCCGCGGATGCTCGACGCCGCGCGCGCGGCGTACCAGCGCATGCAGCCGCGCCTCGAGCTCGGCCAGCGCGAAGGGCTTGGCGAGGAAGTCGTCGGCGCCGGCATTGAGCGCGCTCACGCGCTCGTCGAGCGAGTCGCGCGCCGTGAGGATCAACGCCGGCAGCCGCTGGTCGCGTTCGCGCAGCCGCTGCAGCACCGCGTGGCCGTCGAGCCCGGGCAGGCCGAGGTCGAGCACCAGCGCATCGTGGTCGCGCCGCTGCAGCGCGCGGTCGGCCAGCCGGCCGTCGTCCACCCATTCGACCTGGATGCCCGCATGCTCGAGCGCCTTGCTGAGCCAGGTGCCCAGGGTGTGTTCGTCTTCGGCCAGCAGGATGCGCATGGGGCGACTGTAGGGCGCGGCGGTGCCGCCGCCCAGGCGGCTTTCCCGCAGGTCCGCGCTCAATCGGGCTTGATGCCCGCCCGCGCGATCACCTTCTGCCAGCGCGCCTGCTCGCTCGCGATGAACTGCGCGAACTGCTCGGGCGTGCCGCCCACGGCCTCGGCCGCGTCGCCGGTCAGGCGGCGCATCGACTCGGGCGACTTCACGGCGCTCATGGTCTCGGTCGAGAGCTTGGCGAGCTGGGCCGGCGTGATGTTGGCCGGCGCGAGCATGCCGTACCACTGCGTCATCTCGAAGCCAGGGAAGCCCTGCTCGGCCACGGTCGGCACGTCGGGCAACTGGGCCAGGCGCTTGGCCGAACCGGTGGCGATGCAGCGCACCTTGCCGGCCTTGATGAAGGGGATGACCGCCGCCGCGCCGATGGCCGAGGCGTCGAGCCGGCCCGAGAGCAGGTCGGTCACCATCGGGCCGGTGCCGCGGTAGGGCACGTGCAGCATGAAGACCTCGGAGGTCATCTTCAGGTATTCGAAGGCGAGGTGGCCCGCGCTGCCGTTGCCGGCCGAGCCGTAGCTGAGCTTGCCGGGCTTGCTCTTGGCATAGGCGATGAACTCCTTGAGGTTCTTCGCGGGCACGTCGGGGTGCACCACGTAGAGGCTGGGCACCTTGGCCAGCAGGCTCACGGGCTTGAAGTCCTTGTTCGCGTCGTAGGGCAGCTTGGCGAAGATGTAGGGGTTGACCGCCAGCGTGCCGATGTGGCCGAGGATCAGCGTGTGCTGGTCGGTGCTGCGCGCCACCTCGCTCATCGCGATGTTGCCGGCCGCGCCGGGCTTGTTGTCGACGAACACGCTCTGGCCCAAGGTGCGCGACAGCTCGACCGCGGTCGAGCGCGCCACGATCTCCGAGCTGCCGCCCGGCGCGAAGGGCACGACGAAGCGCACCGACTTGTTGGGCCAGGTGTCGTCGGCGCGCGCGAGGCCGGCGAAGCCCGGCAACAGGCCGCCGAGAGCGAGCGCGCTACCCGATTGCAACCATTGGCGGCGGGTGGGTGAACCCAGGTGTTGGGGAAGGTCGAGGCGCATCGTCTTGTCTCCGTGTTTTTCCAGAAGGCCGCATGGTGCCTGGGGCTGGCTGTCGGAATGCTGTCAGTCCCGCCGCCGGCCGTGCAGCAGGTTCATTCACACCTTCTCAGAGGGTGTATTTGAAATAAACACTCACACGTTATCCTCGTCCCATACGCAATGCTGCAACGCAGGAGGTGACGAGTGGGGACGACGACGCGA
>NZ_FOWG01000040.1:0-1291 GCF_900115375.1 Variovorax sp. PDC80
TGCGCCATGAGTGACATCGCCATCGCCGGCTTGCTGATCCTCTCGCTGTTCCTGATCCTGGGCAGCGGCGTGTGGATCGGCCTCACGCTCTCGGGCGTCGCGTGGATCGCGATGCAGGTCTTCTCCTCGCGCCCCGCGGGCGACGCGATGGCCGTCACCATCTGGGGCTCGGCCTCGAGCTGGACGCTCACCGCGCTGCCGCTGTTCGTGTGGATGGGGGAGATCCTGTTCCGCACACGGCTGTCGCAGGACATGTTCAAGGGCCTCGCGCCTTGGATGCAGGCGCTGCCGGGCCGGCTGTTGCACACCAACGTGGTGGGCTGCGCGATCTTCGCGGCCGTCTCGGGCTCGAGCGCGGCGACCTGCGCCACCATCGGCAAGATGAGCCTGCCCGAGCTCAAGCGCCGCGGCTATCCCGACGACATGGTCATCGGCACGCTGGCCGGCGCGGGCACGCTGGGGCTGCTGATCCCGCCGTCGATCATCATGATCGTCTACGGCGTCAGCGCCGACGTGTCGATCGCGCGGCTGTTCATCGCGGGCATCGTGCCGGGCATCCTGCTGGCGCTGCTGTTCTCGGGCTACATCGCGTTCTGGGCCCTGCGCCATCCCGAGCGCGTGCCGCCCGCGGACGCGAAGCTGCCCTTCGCCGAGAAGCTCAAGGCCTCGATGTCGCTGATTCCGGTGGCGCTGCTGATCCTCAGCGTGCTGGGCTCGATCTACGCCGGCATCGCCACGGCCACCGAGGCCGCGGCCGTCGGCGTGGTCGGCGCGATCGTGATCTCCGCCGCGCAGGGTTCGCTGAATTGGCACAGCTTCAAGGAAGCGCTGCTGGGCGCCACGCGCCTGTATTGCATGATGGCGCTGATCCTCGCGGGCGCGGCCTTCCTCACGCTGGCCATGGGCTACATCGGCCTGCCGCGCCACCTGGCCGAATGGATCGGCTCGCTGGGCCTGTCGAAGTTCCAGCTCGTGGTGATGCTCGCGCTGTTCTACATCGTGCTGGGCTGCTTCCTCGACGGCATCTCGATGGTGGTGCTGACCATGGGCGTGATCATGCCGACCGTGACCGCGGCGGGCATCGATCCGATCTGGTTCGGCATCTTCATCGTGCTGGTGGTCGAGATGGCGCAGATCACGCCGCCGGTGGGCTTCAACCTGTTCGTGCTGCAGGGCATGACCGGCAGGGACCTGCTGTACATCGCGCGCGTGACGCTGCCGATGTTCTTCCTGATGGTGGCCGCGGTGCTGCTCATCTACTTCGTGCCGCAGCTCGTGACCTGGCTGCCGC
>NZ_FOWG01000025.1:0-50583 GCF_900115375.1 Variovorax sp. PDC80
GACCACGCCAGCATCAAGCCGGCCACCCTCAACACCGTGACCGCCGCGCTCGCCTGCGGTGGCGACGTCCACGTGCTCGTGGCCGGTGCCAATGCAGCCGAAGCCGCCAAGGCCGCTGCCCAGATCGCCGGTGTCACCAAGGTCATCGCGGCCGACAGCCCGAGCCTCGCCGAGAACCTCGCTGAAAACGTCGCGGCGCAAGTCCTCGCGATCGCTTCCAACTACAGCCACATCCTGTTCCCCTCGACCGCCAACGGCAAGAACGTCGCGCCGCGCGTGGCCGCCAAGCTCGACGTCGCGCAGATCAGCGACATCACCAAGGTCGACAGCCCCGATACCTTCGAACGCCCGATCTACGCGGGCAATGCGATCGCCACCGTGCAGAGCAGCGATGCGACCAAGGTCATCACCGTTCGCACCACCGGCTTCGATGCAGCCGCCGCCACCGGTGGCAGCGCAACGGTCGAGACCGCCGAAGGCGTCGCAGACAGCGGCAAGAGCAGCTTCGTGGGCCGCGAAGTCACGAAGAGCGAACGCCCCGAACTGACGGCCGCCAAGATCATCGTCTCGGGTGGCCGTGCCCTGGGCAGCGCCGAGAAGTTCACCGAAGTGATGGCCCCGCTGGCCGACAAGCTCAACGCCGGTCTCGGTGCCAGCCGCGCCGCCGTCGACGCGGGCTATGCCCCCAACGACTGGCAAGTGGGCCAGACCGGCAAGATCGTCGCGCCGCAGTTGTACATCGCAGCGGGCATCTCGGGTGCGATCCAGCATCTGGCCGGCATGAAGGACTCCAAGGTGATCGTGGCGATCAACAAGGACGAGGAAGCGCCGATCTTCTCGGTGGCCGACTACGGCCTCGTGGCCGACCTGTTCACGGCCGTGCCGGAACTGGTCAAGGCGCTCTGATCGCGCCATTGCATTGAGCCAGAGGGCATCGTTCGCGATGCCCTTTTCACATCCGCAGTATCGGGAGACATGAGATGAGCTACACCGCCCCCCTCAAGGACATGCTGTTCGACATCGAGCACCTGGCCAACATCGGCGAGATCGCCAGGCTGCCCGGCTTCGAGGACGCCGGCCTCGAGACCGCGCAGGCCGTGCTCGAGGAATGCGCGCGCTTCAACCAGGACGTGATCGCGCCGCTCAACGTCGCGGGCGACCGCAATCCCTCGTCGTTCAAGGACGGCGAGGTCACGACCACGGCCGGCTTCAAGGAAGCCTTCGCACAGTACGTGTCGGGCGGCTGGCAGGGCCTGCAGCATCCGGCCGACTTCGGCGGCCAGGGCCTGCCCAAGACCATCGGCGCCGCCTGCGGCGAGATGCTGAACTCAGCGAACATGAGCTTCGCGCTGTGCCCGCTGCTCAGCGACGGCGCCATCGAGGCGCTGCTGACCGCGGGCTCCGACGAGCTCAAGGCCACCTACCTCGAGAAGCTCGTGAGCGGCCAGTGGACCGGCACGATGAACCTCACCGAGCCGCAGGCCGGCAGCGACCTCGCGCTGGTGCGCAGCCGCGCCGAGCCGCAGCCCGACGGCAGCTACAAGGTCTTCGGCACCAAGATCTTCATCACCTACGGCGAGCACGACATGGCCGAGAACATCGTGCACCTCGTGCTGGCGCGCGTGAGCGGCGCGCCCGAGGGCGTGAAGGGCATCAGCCTGTTCGTGGTGCCGAAGTTCCTGCTGAACGCCGACGGCTCGCCGGGCGCGCGCAACGACGTGCACTGCGTGAGCATCGAGCACAAGATGGGCATCAAGGCCTCGCCGACCGCGGTGCTGCAGTACGGCGACCACGGCGGTGCCGTCGGCTATCTCGTGGGCCAGGAGAACCGCGGCCTCGAGTACATGTTCATCATGATGAACTCGGCCCGCTACGCGGTGGGCATGCAGGGCATCGCGATCGCCGAGCGCGCCTACCAGCATGCCGTGGCCTACGCCAGGGAGCGCGTGCAGAGCCGCCCGGTCGACGGCTCGATCAACGCGAGCGCGGCGATCATCCATCACCCCGACGTGAAGCGCATGCTGATGACCATGCGTGCCTACACCGAAGGCTGCCGCGCGATGGCCAGCGTGGCCGCCGCGGCCTACGACGCCGCCCACCACCATCCCGATGCCGACGCGCGCAAGCAGAACCAGGCCTTCTATGAATTCATGGTGCCGCTGGTCAAGGGCTACAGCACCGAGATGAGCCTCGAGGTGACCTCACTGGGCGTGCAGGTGCACGGCGGCATGGGCTTCATCGAGGAGACCGGCGCGGCGCAGTACTACCGCGACGCGAAGATCCTCACGATCTACGAAGGCACGACCGCGATCCAGGCCAACGACCTCGTGGGCCGCAAGACCGCGCGCGACGGCGGCCAGACCGCCAAGGCCATCGCCGCGCAGATCGAGAAGACCGAGGCCGAGCTCGCTAAGAACGACAGCGCCGCCGCCAAGGCCGTGCTCAAGCGCCTGAAGGCCGCGCGCGAGGCCTTCGTCGAGGTGGTGGATTTCGTCGCAGGCCAGACCAAGGCCTCGCCCAATGCGGTGTTCGCGGGCAGCGTGCCCTACCTGATGCTCGCGGGCAACCTGGTGGCCGGCTGGCAGCTCGCGCGTTCGCTGATCGTGGCGCAGGACCAGGCCTCGCACAACGTCGACGTCGACTTCATGCAGGCCAAGATCACGACCGCGCGCTTTTATGCCGAGCACATCCTCGCCAAGGCGCCGGGCCTGCGCGACAGCATCGTCGACGGCGCCGAGAGCGTGAACGCATTGGCGCTCGAAGCCTTCTGACATCCGGACTTCCGTACGCGAAGGTCGCAAAGGTTACGCAAAGGACGCGAAAGAGAAATCAAAATTTGGTTTTGCTTTTGCGCACTTCGCGGAATCTTCGCGTCCTCCGCGTCCGGCTGTCCGCTTCCGAATTCAACAACCCCTGAGACAACGACCATGTCGAAACTGCCCCCCGTGCTCGCGAACCTGCCGCTGCCGATCATCGGCTCGCCGCTGTTCATCATCAGCAACCCCAAGCTCGTGATCGCGCAATGCAAGGCCGGCGTGGTCGGCTCGATGCCGGCGCTCAACGCGCGGCCCGCGGCGCAGCTCGAGGAGTGGCTGATCGAGATCACCGAGGAGCTCGCGGCCTACAACAAGGCCAACCCCGACAAACCCGCCGCGCCCTTCGCGATCAATCAGATCGTGCACAAGAGCAACGACCGCCTCGAGCACGACATGGAGATGGTCGTGAAGTACAAGGTGCCGATCGTCATCACCTCGCTGGGCGCGCGCACCGACGTCAACGACGCGGTCCACAGCTACGGCGGCGTGACCTTGCACGACGTGATCAACAACAAGTTCGCGCAGAAGGCGATCGAGAAGGGCGCCGACGGCATCGTCGCGGTGGCGGCCGGTGCCGGCGGCCATGCGGGCATCAAGAGCCCGTTCGCGCTGATCCAGGAAATCCGCCAATGGTTCGACGGCCCGATCGCGCTGTCGGGCGCTATCGCCACCGGCGGCGCGGTGCTCGCGGCGCAGGCCATGGGCGCCGACTTCGCCTACATCGGCACCGCCTTCATTGCCACCGAGGAAGCGCGCGCGAGCGATGCCTACAAGCAGGCCATCGTCGAGGGCACTTCGGACGACATCGTCTACTCGAGCCTGTTCACCGGCGTGCATGGCAACTACCTCGCGCCCAGCATCGTCAACGCCGGCATGGACCCGGCGAACCTGCCCGAGGGCGACGTGAAGACCATGAGCTTCTCGGGCGGCGATGGCAGCAAGGCCAAGGCCTGGAAGGACATCTGGGGCTCGGGCCAGGGCATCGGCGCGATCAGCGAAGTGTCGAGCGCCGGCGTCTTCATCGAGAAGCTCAAGCGCGAATACCAGGAGGCTCGCCAGCGGCTCGCGCTTTGAGAACACGTTCCTAGCGTGAACGACCTGCCGGCCCCGGCGGCGAGTGCCGCGCCTGCTCCCGCCGCTCGGCGGGAGCGCATGCCGCTGCTCGACGCGGCCAAGGGCCTCGCCTGCGCGGTGATCGTCGGGCACCACCTGTCGCGCTACGGGCCGATGCCCGCGGGCGCGTTGTCGCTCGCGCCCGATTTCCTCGGCTGGCTGGCCAGCGACGGGCGGCTCGCGGTGCAGATCTTCCTGGTGATCGCCGGCTTCCTGGCCGCGGCCAGCCTCGCGCCCGACGGGCTGTTGCGCATCGACCGCCCGCTGGTGCGCATCGTGCAGCGCTACGGCCGGCTGGTGATGCCCTACCTCGCCGCGCTCACCGTCTGCGTGCTGGTGGCGGCCGCGGTGCGGCCCTGGCTCGACGCCGACCTCGTGCCGGCATCGCCGAGCATCGGCCAGTTGCTCGCGCACGGGCTGCTGCTGCAGGACCTGCTGGGCTACGAGGCGCTGTCCACCGGCGTCTGGTACGTGGCGATCGACTTCCAGCTGTTCGCGCTGGCGCTCACGCTGATCGGCCTGCCGGCGCTGCTCGCGCCCTCGGCCGACCAGGTACGCCGGCCCGGCGAAGCCGCGCGCCGGCGCTGGCTCGCGGTGCTGCTGGTGCTCGGCGTGGCCGTCGCGTCGCTGGCGCTGTTCAACCGCGACGCCGAACTCGACGACACCGCCTTCTATTTCTTCGGCGCCTACGGCCTCGGCATGCTGGTGTTCTGGATCGGCCGCGCCACCCGCGCGAGCACCTGGCAGAGCGCGGTCGCCTTGCTGCTGCTGGTAGGCACGGGCGCGCTGGCGCTCGAATGGCGCAGCCGCATCGCGACCGCGCTGGTCACGGCGCTGCTGATCGCGGTGGCGCAGCGGCGGCAGTGGCTGTCGCCGCCGCGCTGGCCGCTGGCGGCGGTCGCGCTGCAGCGGCTGGGGCGCATGTCCTATTCGCTGTTCCTGATCCACTTCCCGGTGCTGCTCGCGGTGAATGCCGCAGTGGTGCGGCTCGGGCCGCATGCGCCCTGGGTCGACGGGCTCGGCATGCTCGCGACCTTCGGCCTGTCGATCGCCGCGGCCGCGCTCTTGTACCGCTGGGTCGAGACCCGGCCGGCCTCGTGGCGCGCCGTCGCCGCGCTGTTCGCGGGGCTGCTGATCAGCGGCATCGTCGTCTCGCACTGAGATCCCGCCGGCCATTGCGGCCGCACGCGTTCCTTCGTTGACTTGCGCCCGCCCGGCGAAGCGGGCAGGCTTCGCCGTGCTCGCTGTCCGGTCAGGTTTTCGGTATCATTGTGGAAATTTCAGTAAATACTGAAAATTCACGAAATCAAAAACAGATGAACCCTTCCGCCCACCGTCGACCCCTGCGTGCCCTGGCCCGGCCGGAGATCGGCGGCGTGGTGCAGGGCGCGGCCGCGCTGTTGTGGCTGCCGCAGGCGGCGCTGCTGGCCTGGGCGGTGCAGGCGCTGGCCGATGGCGGCGGGATGGCCGCGGTGCTGTGGCCGGCGCTCGGCATCCTCTTGTTCGGCTGGCTGCGTGCCGCCTGCGAAGCCTGGGGCGCGCGGCGCACCTTCGGCCGGGCACGCGCTCGGCTCTCGGACTTGCGCGCCCAGGCCGCGGAGGCACTGGCCGGCGCCTCGCCACTCGACCGCGGCCGCGTACCCTCGGGCCTGGCCGCGAGCGCGCTGGCCGAGCAGGCCGAGGCGCTGGTGCCGTACCTGGTGCGCTACCAGCCCGCGCGCTGGCGTGCCACCGTGGTGCCGCTCGCGATCCTCGCCGCGGTCGCGAGCCAGACCTGGGTGGCGGCGCTGGTGCTGCTGTTCGCGGCGCCGCTGATCCCGCTGTTCATGGCCATCGTCGGCTGGCGCGCCAAGGCGGCCAGCGAGGCGCAGATGGTGCAGATGGGCGGCATGAACGCCTTCCTGCTCGACCGCCTGCGCGGCCTCGCGACCCTGCGCGCGCTCGGCGCGGTCGATGCCACCGCGGCGCGGCTCGCCGACTCGGCGCAGTCGCTGCGCGAACGCACCATGGCCGTGCTGCGCATCGCCTTCCTGTCCTCGGCCGTGCTCGAGCTGTTCTCGGCGCTGGGCGTGGCGATGGTGGCGGTCTACGTCGGCTTCCACCTGCTGGGCACGCTGGGCTTCGGCACCTGGAACGGGCCGCTGAGCCTGGGCCAGGGCCTGTTCGTGCTGCTGCTCGCGCCGGCCTTCTTCGAACCGCTGCGCGAACTCTCGGCCGTGTGGCACGACCGCGCGGCGGGCGAGGCCGCGCTCGAAGCGCTCGAGGGCCTGCGGCGCGAGGCGCTGCCGCTGCCGGGCGCCCACGCGCCGGACGTGCACGTGGTCTCGATGCAGCCCTCGAACGCCGCGCCCTCGGTGGTCGTGCACGACCTGCACTTCGCCTGGCCCGGCGAATCGCGCCACGTGTTCGAAGGCCGTGAGCTGCGCGTGGCAGCAGGCGAGCACATCGCGCTGGCCGGCGCCAGCGGTGCCGGCAAGACCGCGCTGCTGTCGCTGCTCGCGGGCCTGGTGCCGGCGCAGCAGGGCGAGATCCTGATCGGCGGCGTGCCGATGAACGACCGCACGGCCGCCGCGCTGCGCGCGCGCATCGGCTGGATGGGCCAGAAGCCGCACGTGTTCGCGGGCCCTGTCGCCGCCAATGTCGCACTGGGCCGCGCGCTCGACGCGGGCAGCGTCGAGGCCGCGATGCGCTTCGCGCAGCTCGAGCATGTCGCGCAGGCGCACCCGGGCGCGGCGCTGGGCGAGGGCGGCCTGGGCCTGTCGGGCGGCGAGGCCGTGCGCCTCGCGCTGGCGCGCATCGCGGTCCATCCGCAGGCCGACCTGCTGCTGGTCGACGAGCCCACCGCCCACCTCGACACCGAGACCGCGCGGCGCGTGGCCGATGCGCTGCTCGCGCTCGCGCGCGGCCGCACCATGATCGTCGCGACGCACGACCCCGCGCTGGCCGCGCGCCTGGACCGCGTCGTGCAGCTCGGCGCCGATGCCGCGGAGAAGGCCGCATGAAACCGAACACGCACCGTCACGCCGGCGAATTGCGCCTGGTGCTGCGCCCCTTCTTCGCGGCCCAGTCGCGCGCCTTGCGCTGGGGCGCGCTGCTGGCCGCCGTGACCGTACTCACGGGCATGGCGTTGCTCGGCCTCTCGGGCTGGTTCATCACCGCCACCGCGCTCGCGGGCCTGCATGCGGCCACGGCCTTCACCTTCGACGTGTTCGCGCCCTCGGCCGGCATCCGGCTGCTGGCGCTGGGCCGCACCGCCTCGCGCTACGGCGAGCGGCTGGTCACGCACGACGCCACCTTCGGCGCGCTGGCCGCGCTGCGCGTGCGGCTGTTCCGCGGCTGGGCGCGGGCCGAGGCGGCGCGCGCGCTGGCGCTGCGACCCGCGCGCCTGCTGTTCCGGCTCACGAGCGACATCGATGCGCTCGAATCGCTCTACCTGCGCCTGCTGGTGCCCGCCGCCGCCGCACTCGGCGCCGCATTGCTGGCCGGCGTGGTGCTCGGCACGATGCATGCCGCGATGGGCGCGGCGCTCGCGGCCTGGCTCGTGGCCGTGGGCTGGGGCCTGGCCTTCGCGGTGTCGCGCCGCGCGCGCCGTCCCGCCCTGCGGCGCGCGCGCGCCATCGAAACGCTGCGCGAGCGCGCGGCCGACCTGGTGGCCGGCCAGACCGAGCTCGCGATGGCCGGCCGCCTCGACGCACAGCGCGAGGCGCTGGCCGCGGCCGACCGCCGGCTGGCGCGCGCCGACCTCGCGCTCAACCGTCTCGAGAGCACGGCCGGCCTGGCCTATGGCGGCGCGGGCACGCTCACGCTGGTGGCCGTGCTGCTCGCGGTGGCGGCGCTGGTGGGCGAGGGCGCGATCGGTGCGCCCGCTGCCGCGCTTGCGCTGCTGGTGGCGCTCACCGCGCTCGAACCCTTCGCCGCGCTGCGCCGCGGCGCGCTCGACGCGGGCCGCACCTGGCTCGCGGTGCGTCGCCTGGCACCGCGCATGGCGCAGGACGATGCGCCCGTCGCGCCAAGGCTCCCGGAAGACGCATCGCTCGCGCTGCGCCTCACGGCCATCGAGGCCTTCCACCGCGCCAGCACCGTGCCCGCAATCGAAGACCTCTCGCTGGCCATCGCCGAAGGCGAGCGCGTCGCCATCGTCGGCCCGAGCGGCAGCGGCAAGTCCACGCTGCTCGCGGTGATCGCGGGCGAGCTCGCACCGCGCCGAGGCGAGGTGGCCGCGCGGCAGTGCTGCCTGCTGACCCAGCGCACCGAACTGTTCGAGGACACGCTGCGCGACAACCTGCGGCTGGCCGATCCCGCCGCGAACGACGAACAACTGTGGGCCGTGCTGCAGGCCGCGGGGCTGGCCGACGACGTGCGCGATCTGTCGGCCGGCCTGTCCACGCGCCTCGGCGAAGGCGGCCTCGGCCTCTCGGGCGGACAGTCGCGCCGCCTCGCGCTAGCGCGCCTGTTCCTGCGCCCGGTGCCGCTGTGGCTGCTCGACGAGCCCACCGAGGCGCTCGATGCCGCGGTCGCGCACGACGTGCTGCAGCGCCTCGCGCGCCATGCCGAGGGCCGCACGCTCGTGATCGCCACCCACCTGCGCCGCGAGGCCGCGCTCGCCGACCGGCTGCTGCGCATCGAGGACGGCCGCATCGCCGCCGATCTGCGGCGCGGCAGCGAGGCCTTCGCGCACGCGCTGCGGCAGCTGCGCGCCGATTGAACGACACCGAAGCAACGCCAACCACTCCACCACGAAGAACACAGGGAACACAAAGGAAGCCATCATGGACCTCGACATCGTCGCCTTGTCGCGACTTCAATTCGCCGTCACGGCGCTCTACCACTTCCTCTTCGTCCCGTTGACGCTGGGCCTCTCGGTCGTCATCGCGATCATGGAGACCGTCTACGTCATGACGGGCCGCGTGATCTGGCGCGACATGACGAAATTCTGGGGCGTGCTGTTCGGCATCAACTTCGCGATGGGCGTCGCCACCGGCGTGGTGATGGAGTTCCAGTTCGGCATGAACTGGAGCTACTACAGCCACTACGTGGGCGACATCTTCGGCGCGCCGCTGGCCATCGAGGGCCTGATGGCCTTCTTCATGGAGGCGACCTTCGTCGGCCTGTTCTTCTTCGGCTGGGACCGGCTCTCCAAGGTCGGCCACCTGGCCACCACCTGGGCCGTGGCCATCGGCTCCAACTTCTCGGCGCTGTGGATCCTGATCGCCAACGGCTGGATGCAGAACCCGGTGGGCGCGGCCTTCAATCCGCAGACCATGCGCATGGAGGTCACGGATTTCGCCGCCGTGCTGACCAACCCCGTGGCGCAGGCCAAGTTCGTGCACACGGTGTCGGCCGGCTATGTCTGCGCGGCGGTGTTCGTGCTGGGCATCTCGGCCTGGTACCTGCTCAAGGGCCGCCACATCGAGCTCGCCAAGCGCTCGATGACGGTGGCCGCCTCCTTCGGACTCGCGGCCTCGCTGTCGGTGGTGGTGCTGGGCGACGAGAGCGGCTACCTCTCGACCGAGCACCAGAAGATGAAGCTCGCGGCCATCGAGGCCATGTGGGAGACCCAGCCCGCGCCCGCGGCCTTCACCGCCTTCGGCTTTCCCGACCAGGCCGCGCGCGAGACCCACTACGCGATCCACATCCCGGGCGTGATGGGGCTGATCGGCACGCGCTCGCTGACCACCGTGATCCCGGGCATCGATGAACTGGTGAAGCGCGCCGAGGCGCGCATCCGCGAGGGCATCAAGGCCTACGACGCGCTGCAGAAAATCCGCGAGGCCGGCGGCAAGCCGGTCACGCAGGGCGTGCGCGACGCCTTCGAGAACAACGGCGTCGACATGGGCTATGCGCTGCTGCTCAAGCGCTACGTGGACGATCCGCGCCAGGCCACCGACGAGCAGATCGCCAAGGCGGCCTGGGACACGGTGCCGCAGGTGGCGCCGCTGTTCTGGCTGTTCCGCATCATGGTGGGCATCGGCATGCTGCTGATCCTTTTGACCGGCACCTTCTTCGTGCTGTCGGCGCGCCGCACGCTGGACCGCCACCGTTGGCTGCTCAAGGCCGCGGTGATCGCGATACCGCTGCCGTGGATCGCGGCCGAGGCCGGCTGGCTGGTGGCCGAGTTCGGCCGCCAGCCTTGGGTGATCGAGGGCGTGCTGCCGACCGCGGTGGCGGTTTCGAACATCGGCATCAAGTCGGTGCTGTTCACGCTCGCGGGCTTCGTCGCCATCTACACCGTGCTGCTGGTCATCGAGCTCAAGCTGATGGTCAAGGCGATCCGCAAGGGGCCGGTCGCCGAGCACTCGCCCGACGAGGGCGACGCGCGTTCGCACGTTCCGCCCGCCCACGCCGTCTCGACCACCGGGAGCGCCGCATGATCCTCCACACACTCCTCGACTACGACACCCTGCGCTTCATCTGGTGGGCGCTGATCGGCGTGCTGCTGGTCGGCTTCGCCGTCACCGACGGCTTCGACCTCGGCAGCGGCATGCTGCTGCCGTTCGCGGCGCGCAACGACGTCGAGCGCCGGCTCGTCATCAACAGCGTGGGCCCGGTCTGGGAAGGCAACCAGGTCTGGCTGATCCTCGGCGGCGGCGCCGTGTTCGCGGCCTGGCCACAGCTCTATGCCGTCTCGTTCTCGGGCTTCTACCTCGCGATGTTCGTCGTGCTCTCGGCGCTGATCCTGCGGCCGGTGGCCTTCAAGTTCCGCAGCAAGCGCGAGTCGCCGCAATGGCGCGCGCGCTGGGACGGCGTGCTGTTCTTCAGCGGCCTCGTGCCCGCGCTGATCTTCGGCGTGGCGGTGGGCAACGTGCTGCAGGGCGTGCCGTTCCGCTTCGCGACCGACATGCACATCCACTACGACGGCAGCTTCCTCGGCCTGCTGAACCCCTTCGCGCTGCTGTGCGGGCTGGTGTCGGTGGCGATGATGGCGATGCACGGCGCGGCCTGGCTGCAGCTGAAGACCGCCGGGCCCGTGGCCGAGCGCTCGCGCCGCTACGGCATGGTCGCGGCGGCCGCCACCATCGTGCTCTACGCGGCGGCGGGCTTCTGGATGGCCTCGGCCGTCGGCGGCTACCGCATCACCAGCGTGGTCGACACCGTGGGGCCCTCGAATCCGCTGCTCAAGTCGGTCGAGCTGCAGGCCGGTGCCTGGTTCGCGAACTATGCGGCCCACCCCTGGACCCTGGCCGCGCCAGTGGCCGGCTTCGCGGGCGCGCTGCTGGCGCTGGTTGGGCTCGCGCTGCGGCGCGAACTGCTCGCGCTGCTGGCCGGCGCGCTCGGCATCGCCGGCATCATCCTGAGCGTGGGCGCCTCGATGTTCCCGTTCATCCTGCCGTCCTCGATCGATCCGCGCGCCAGCCTCACCGTGTGGGACTCGTCCTCGAGCCACCTCACGCTGTTCATCATGCTGGTGGTCACGGCCATCTTCATCCCGCTGATCGTGGCCTACACGACCTGGGTCTACCACGTGCTGTGGGGCAAGGTCGACGAGAAGGCGATCCGCGAGGAACGCGGTCACGCGTACTGATTGCAAGGAAGGAAAAGAACGATGTGGTACTTCGCCTGGATCCTCGGCCTGCCGCTGGCGGCCGCCTTCGCGGTGCTCAATGCGATGTGGTTCGAACTGATGGCCGACGACGCCGTCCGCAAGGAGAAATTCGAGATGCCTGAAACGCCGGAGGGGCAGGAGCGTCTGTGAGGGGGTGAGGCCGTCCGCATGCGACGGCCTCCGCTCAGGCGTCCGGCTTCTTTCGCTTCGCCGCCCCGCCCGTGATGCGGTCCTTGAGCGTCAGCACCCGCGTCACCGTCGCGCCCATGCCCATGAGCTGCATCGCGGTCTCGGGCGACAGCCGCTGCACGTCGTCGAACCACTTCATCAGCCGGTCGATCAGGTCGTGCATCTCGCGCATGCGCTCCTGCGCATGGCGCTCGGCCTCGCTGTGGGGCGACTCGAGCAGGGCGTTGCGCAGCATCGAGAGCGTGGGCTCGATCTCGCGGCGGCGGCGCTCCTCGGCCAGCACGCGGAAGATCTCCCACACGTCCGACGGGGCCTCGAAGTATTCGCGCCGGTCGCCGGGCTGGTGGCGCAGGCGCACCAGGCGCCAGGCCTGCAGCTCCTTGAGGCCCATGCTCACGTTGGAGCGCGAGAACTCGAGCAGCTCGGCGATCTCGTCGGCATTGAGCGGGCGCTCCGAGAGGAAGATCAGCGCGTAGATCTGGCCGACGGTGCGGTTGATGCCCCACTTGCTGCCCATCTCGCCGAAATGGGCGACGAACTGGCGATTGAGCGGGGGCAGGTCGGAGGTGGGAGGCATGGGGCGATTGTCGCCCGGGCCTTGCGGTGGTTCCGGAACCTTCTGAAAACTCAGGGCGCCGGCAGGGAATCGCCACCGCCCGCCGCGGCCACGCGGCGCCGGTACGAACCCGGCGCGCCGCCGGTCCAGGTCTTGAAGGCGCGCTGGAAGGCCGCGCTGTCGGCAAAGCCCAGCTCCGCGGCCAGCGCCGCCAGCGGCACGGCGCTGGTGGCCAGCCGCACGATCGCCACGTCGCGCCGCAACTGGTCCTTGAGCGCCTGGAACGAGGTGCTCTCGGTCGCCAGGTGGCGCTGCAGGGTGCTGACCGACATGTGCAGGCAGGCGGCCACGGTCGCGAGGTCGGCCCAGGCCGGGCGCTTCTGCTGCAGGATCTCGCGCACCCTGGCGCTGATGGGCTGCTCGGCCAGCCGCGGCAGGATCACGTTGCCGGGCGAGGCCGCGAGGAAGTCGCGGATCGCATGCGCGTCGCGGTGCATCGGCGTGCGCAGCGCCTCGGCGTCGAACCACACGGCCGAGCAGGGCTGGCCGAAGCGCAAGGTGCCCGGGAACACCTTGGCATAGCCGGCCGCGTACGGCGGCAGCGCGAAGCCGAAGTCGAAGCGCCGCGCCGCCAGCCGCCCGCCGTGCAGCCAGGCCAGCAGGCGCCAGTACACGCGCAGCATCAGCTCGTGCAGGAAGTTCTGGTGGCCGATCGCGGGGTTCTCGATCGCGATGCCGAAGCCCGCGAGCTCGCCCTCGCGCAGCAGCACCAGCCGCAGGTCGTCCTGCAGCAGGCTGAAGGTGTGGGCCACGCGGCGCAGCGCATGGCCGAAATCGGGGGCGCCGAGCGTGGAGCGCGCGATCAGCGCGAGGCTGCCGCGGCGCATCCGGCGCGTGAGGAAGCACAGCGACTCGTCGTCGAGCCGGTCCATCAAGAGCGCGAACAGCGCCACGTACTGCTCGGCCGTGACGCGCGCGCCCGGCTCGGCCAGCAGCGGCGGCGGCACACCGGCGTCTTCCAGCGCCCGGTCGATGTCGATGGGGGCGGCGGGGCCGCGGGCACGGATGCCGGAAAGCATGCCTTCGACGAAGGCGATCGGGATGGTGACGGGCGGTTGCAGCATGGGAGAGGGCGATTCGACCGTACACGGGACGCGCCGGGCCGTCGATTGACGTTTTCTGCAATGCGAACGACGCGAAGCGCAATCGCCGGCCCGGGCCCGGATTTCTACCATGCGCTCACGCCAGAAACAGACCTACAAAGGCGTGACGACAAGACCAACGATTAGGAGACGAGCCACCATGTACCTGACCCAGGCGCTGCACCGCGCGATGCAGCAGAAACCGGACAAGACCGCGGTGCGCTTCGGCAGCCGCAGCAAGAGCTTCCGCGAATTCGGCGAACGCGTGGCCCGGCTCGCCGGCGCGTTGCAGAAGCTCGGCATGAAGAACGGCGACCGGGTCGCGATGCTGTCGCTCAATTCCGACCGCTACCTCGAATACCAGATGGCCGTGCCCTGGGGCGGCGGCGTGCTCAATCCCTGCAACATCCGCTGGTCGCCGGCCGAGATCCTCTATTCGCTCGAGGACTCGGGCTCGCAGATCCTGCTGGTCGACGAGGCCTTCCGCGCCGCCGCCGAGCAACTGCGCGGCCAGTCCACCACCTTGCGCGAGCTGATCTACTGCGGCGACGGCGCGGTGCCCGCCGGCATGCTCGGCTACGAGGCGCTGCTCGACAGCGCGGCGCCGGTGCCCGACGCCTACCGCCATGGCGACGATCTCGCCGGCATCTTCTACACCGGCGGCACCACGGGTTTTCCCAAGGGCGTGATGCTGAGCCACGCCAACCTCTGTGCCTCGGCGCTGGCCGCCCAGGCCGAGGGCATGGCGCCGGCCGAGGGCTGCTACCTGCATGCGGCGCCGATGTTCCACCTGGCCGACATGGGCATCTCGGGGCCGCACTGGTTCCAGGGCAACACGCACGTGGTGATCCCGATGTTCAACCCCGAGGCCGTGCTCGATGCGATCGAGCGCGAGCGCGTGACCCATACGCTGCTGGTGCCGACCATGATCCAGATGCTGGTCGACCATCCCGCCATGCGCGACAGGCCGCGCGAGCTCGGCAGCCTGCGCGGCATCGCCTACGGCGCCTCGCCGATCTCCGAGGCCGTGCTCAACCGCGCGATGGCGGCGCTGCCGGGCGTGGACTTCGTGCAGGCCTACGGCATGACCGAGCTGTCGCCGGTCGCCACCATCAACCCCGCCTGGTACCACACGGTCGAGGGCCGCAAGGCCGGCAAGCTGCGCTCGGCCGGCCGCGCGAGCTTCTGCATGGAAGTGCGCATCGTCGATGCCGAGGGCGGCGAGGTGCCGCGCGGCACGGTGGGCGAGGTGGCGGTGCGCGGGCCGAACGTGATGCTCGGCTACTGGAACAAGCCCGAGCAGACGGCCGCCGCGGTGCGCGAGGGCTGGATGCACACCGGCGACGGCGCCTACATGGACGACGACGGCTTCATCTTCGTGGTCGACCGCATGAAGGACATGATCATCAGCGGCGGCGAGAACATCTACTCGGCCGAGGTCGAGAATGCCATCGCCCAGCATCCGGCGGTCGCGGCCTGCGCGGTCATCGGCATCCCGAGCGAGGAGTGGGGCGAGGCCGTGCATGCGGTGCTGGTCGCCAAGCCGGGGCAGCCGGTCACGGCCGACGAGCTGATCGCGCATTGCAAGACCCTGATCGCGGGCTACAAGTGCCCGCGCAGCGTGGCGCTGGTCGAGGCGCTGCCGCTCTCGGGCGCCGGCAAGGTGCTCAAGACCAAGCTGCGCGAGCCGTTCTGGAAGGACCGCCAGCGCGCGATCGCCTGATCTTTTCGTTTCGCTTCCATTCATTACACAGAGAGGAATTCCCATGACCCAGGATGTGCATGTCGTCGGTGTCGGCATGATCCCCTTCACCAAGCCCGGCGCGAACCTGCCCTATCCGCAGATGGCGGCGCAGGCCCTCAACGCGGCGCTGGCCGATGCCGGCATCGGCTACGAGCAGGTGCAGCAGGCCTACGTGGGCTATGTCTACGGCGACTCCACGGCCGGCCAGCGCGCGCTCTACGAGGTCGGCATGACCGGCATCCCGGTGGTCAACGTCAACAACAACTGCTCGACCGGCTCGACGGCGCTGTTCCTCGCGCGCCAGGCCGTGGCCAGCGGCGCGGCCGACTGCGTGCTCGCGCTCGGCTTCGAGCACATGAGTCCGGGCGCGCTGGGCGCGGTGTTCAACGACCGGCCCAGCCCCTTCGACCGCTTCGAGGCCATCACCGACGAGCTGGTGGGCAACGAGCAGGTGCCGCTCGCGCTGCGCTACTTCGGCGGCGCGGGGCTGGCCCACATGCAGCAGTACGGCACGCAGCTGTCGACCTTCGCGAAGATCCGCGCCAAGGCCAGCCGCCATGCATCGAACAACCCGGTGGCGCTGTTCCGCACCGTCGTGACCGAGGACGAGGTGCTGGCCACGCCCGTGATGTGGCCCGGCGTGATGACGCGGCTGATGGCCTGCCCACCCACTTGCGGCGCGGCCGCCGCCATCGTCTGCTCGGCCGAGTTCGCGCAGCGCCACGGCCTGGACCGCAGCGTGCGCATCAAGGCCCAGGCCATGACCACCGACAAGCCGGTGAGCTTCGAGGCGCGCGACATGCGCGAGGTGGTCGGCTTCAGCATGGCGCGCGAGGCGGCGCAGAAGGTCTACGAGGCGGCAGGCGTCGGTCCGCAGGACATCGACGTGGTCGAGCTGCACGACTGCTTCGCGCACAACGAACTGATCAGCTACGAGGCGCTGGGCCTGTGCCCGGTGGGCGGGGCCGAGAAGTTCGTGGTCGATGGCGACAACACCTATGGCGGCAAGGTCGTGACCAATCCGTCAGGCGGGCTGCTGTCCAAGGGCCACCCGCTGGGCGCCACCGGGCTCGCGCAATGCACCGAGCTGGTCCAGCAGCTGCGCGGCACGGCCGACAAGCGCCAGGTCGAGGGTGCGAGGCTCGCGCTGCAGCACAACCTGGGCCTGGGCGGCGCCTGCGTGGTCACGCTCTACGAGCGCGTCTGAAGAAAGGCCCGGCGATGATCGACAGGAAATGGATCGGCCACGAGCTGCCCGCCTCGGTGCTGCCGCTGGAGCGCACGCGGCTGCAGTTCTTCGCCAAGGCGATCGGCGAGACCGATCCGGTCTACACCGACCCCGCCGCCGCGCGCGATGCCGGCTATGCCGACCTGCCGGCGCCGCCCACCTTCCTGTTCGCGGCCGAGCTCGACTCGGGCGCGTCCAACCAGCTGCTGGCCGACCTGGGCATACCGTTGGCCAAGCTGCTGCACGGCGAGCAGGGCTTCAGCTACCACCGCGCGGCCTGCGCGGGCGACACCGTCACGGTGCGCTCGACCATCACCGACATCTATGACAAGAAGAACGGCGCGCTCGAGTTCGTGGTGAAGAGCTCGCGCGCCACCAACCAGCGCGACGAACTGGTGGCCGAGCTGCGCACCGTGATCGTCTGCCGGCATTGAGCCCGAGGAACCCCATGACCGCACCCAACCACCACACCGTGCAGGTTGGCGACGAACTGCCGCCGCTGCAACTGCCGCCGGTCGACCGCACCACGCTCGCGCTGTTCGCGGGCGCCTCGGGCGACCACAACCCGATCCACATCGACATCGACTTCGCGCGCCGCGCCGGCATGCCCGACGTGTTCGCGCAGGGGATGCTGGGCATGGCCTGGCTCGGCCGGCTGCTCACGCAGTGGGCGCCGCAGTCGCAGCTGCGCCGCTTCGACGTGCGCTTCCAGGGCCTGACCCACCTGGGCCATGCGGTGCGCTGCACGGGCCGCGTGGTCGAGAAGCTCGAGCGCGACGGCGAGCGCTGCGTGCGCGTCGAGGTCAGCAGCACCAACCAGCATGGCCAGGTGCGCATCGCGGGCGAGGCGCTGGTGGCGCTGGCCTAGGGATCGGCAACGAAGAAAGACATCCAGACATGACATCCAGACTCGAAGGCAAGGTCGCCCTCATCACCGGCTCGGGCCGCGGCATCGGCCGCTCGATCGCGCTCAAGCTCGCCTCGGAGGGCGCGCGCGTGGTGGTCAACGACCTCGACGCCGGCCCCGCGGACGAAACCGTGCAGGCCATCCGCGCCGCCGGCGGCCAGGCCGTGGCCTGCAACGGCAGCGTGGCCGCGCCCGATTTCGCCGAGCGCTTCGTCGGCACCGCGGTCAGCGAATTCCAGGGCCTCGACATCATCGTCAATAACGCCGGCTACACCTGGGACAGCGTGGTGCAGAAGATGACCGACGAACAGTGGTACGCCATGCTCGACGTGCACCTCACGGCGCCGTTCCGCATCCTGCGCGCGGCGCAGCCCGTGATCCGCCAGCTCTCGAAGACCGAGACCGAGGCCGGCCGGCGCACCGTGCGCAAGGTGGTCAACATCTCCTCGGTGGCCGGGCTGTTCGGCAACGCGGGCCAGGCCAACTACGCGACCGCCAAGGCCGGCATCGTCGGCATGACGCAGACGCTGGCCAAGGAATGGGGGCGCATGAATGTCACCGTCAACTGCGTGGCCTTCGGTTTCATCCAGACCCGGCTGACCGCGAGCGCGGCCGATGCCACTACCGCCAACATCGACGGCCGCGAGATCAAGGTCGGCATCAACCCCGGCCTGCTGTCGATGATGGAGCAGACCATTCCGCTGGGCCGCGGCGGCACCCCCGAGGAGGCGGCCGGCGCGGTCTACCTGCTGTGCATTCCCGAGTCGGACTACGTCAGCGGCCAGACGCTGATGTGCACCGGCGGCCTCACGGGCATCTGAGATGCCGCTCGAGCACGGCATCGCCTGGTCGGTGGAGGAGGGCATCGGCCGCATCGTGCTGCGCCGGCCCGAACGCGCCAACGCGATCGGCGCCGCGAGCAGCCGTGCGCTGGTGCGCGCGATCGACGAGGTGCTGGCGGCCGCGCCGCGCGTGGTGCTGCTGACCGGCGAGGGGCGCGTGTTCTGCGCCGGTGGCGACATCGAGGAGTTCGTCGCGGCCGGCGAAGACCTGCCCGCGCTGGTCGATGAAATCCTCGATCCCCTGCATCCGGCGCTGCTGCGGCTGGTGAATGGTCCGGCGCCGCTCGTGACCGTGCTCAACGGCGCGGTCGGCGGTGCGGGCGTGGGGCTCGCGCTGGCCGGCGACTTCGTGCTCGCGGCCGAGTCGATGAAGCTGCGCACCGGCTATGCGGCCATCGGCCTGTCACCCGACGCGGGCAGCTCGTGGTTCCTCGCGCGGCGCATCGGTGTGCTGCGCGCGCAGCAGTGGCTGATGCTCAGCGACCCCATCGACAGCCGACGCTGCCTGGCGGCCGGCGCGGTCGATGCGCTGCATCCCGACGCCGAACTGGCCGCGGCCGGCGAGGCACTGGCCCGACGGCTGGCCGCGGGCGCACCCGGGTCCTTCGCCGCGATCAAGGCGCTGTGCGCCGATGCGCCGGGCCGCACGCTCGAGGCGCACCTGGCGCTCGAGCACCGCCTGCTGCGCGAGCGCGCGGGCAGCGCCGATGCGCGCGAGGGCGTGGCGGCCTTCCTGCAGAAGCGTGCGCCGCGTTTCGGCGCGTCCTGAGGTCTGCCGTCGCCTAACGAACCTTGAAGGCTTCGGGCAGGCCGCGATGGGCCGCCTGCGTGAGCCTGCGCACATGACGAACAGCCGCAAGGCGAGGTGTCACATCGCGAGAACATGCGCGCACGCGCGATAGCGAGCGTGTTGAAATCCGCGAACCGCGCGGATTTCCTGGCGACGATCTGCGACGGAGGCTTTCGCGTGAGCGGCAATAAGACCACGTCGGGAGAGTTCACGGCTTCAGATGTGACGCTCGGTTACATTGGCGCCGGGAGGATCAAAAAATGGCGATGAGTGCCGACGCGGCGCAGTTTCAGGCAGCGCACTTTGATGCAACGACCTGCAAGGTTGTCGGGGCGACGAACTGGATCAGCGGGCTACTTGGATTTCCGCTGAATGCCCTGCAAATCATCCAGCTTTGCGGTGCTCCCAGCGGATCAACCATCACGCTGACCGAAAAGCTGGCTTGGACTCATGCGGAGTTGCCCGATGGCGAGCAAGTGCCTCTTGGCCTCTTGATCACCGTATCGAATGACGCCTACCTCGAGGAACCGAACGAGTTCGTGATCTACCTCGATGGCCACATCAACGCGGCGAGCATTTATCTCAAGCTCATCATGTTCAATGATTCTCACAAGGGGATCGCTGGGCATATGGTTTCGCTGATCGCCGCTGCGGCGAACGCAACCTTGCCGGGAGGCGGTACCAAGCTGCGACTGTTCGCAGCAGGAGGGCGAAACTGGGCCGATATGCCTCCTTCCGCGAAGGCTTCAGGTACCGTGCGTCGCTGGGGCGGCTATGTCGCGTGGCCCAAATACGGCTTCGATATGGCTCTTCTCCCCGCGACAGGGGTCATGGCACGCGATTTTCCCTACTATCCGGCCGGCGTGGCCGGTTGCCCCAATGTTTCGGATGTGATAGACCTCAAAGGAGGCCCGGAGTACTGGCGATGTGTCGGGGACGGTGACTACATGAACTTTGATCTCAAGGCGGGGTCACAGTCTCGGGTCAGGTTGGATGCCTTGATGGCGAATTGGAGGCCGAAATGAGCTTGAAGGATTTGCTTGGACTCGTGGTATCGCGATATGCGCATGCGCACAACGTGTCGAGCGGGTCGACGACTCGAGAGCCGGAAAAGATTCCGCGTGCGCCGGTCTTCGTTGAAAAGGCCGAAGATCGCGAGGAAGCAAACAAGCGGATGCGCGACGCGAACCGTTCGCACGCGAATGTCCACCTGGATATGGATTAGCCCTTGCCTGAGCTTTGGAAGCCATGAAACCGCTCACTTCCAGGCTGTGTAAATAGTCTGCGAGTCGCTTGGACCTAAATGCCCCGCACGATGAACTGCACCCCAAAAGTTGGACATCAATCCAACTCTTGGGGTGTTTTTCATGGCGAAGTACGACGAGAAGTTCAAGCTGTCAGTAGTGCAGGACTACGAGACCGGCGAAGAAAGCTACGGGGCGGTGGCGCGTCGCCACGATCTGGATCACGCGACGGTCAGGAAGTGGGTCGAGAGCTACCGGCAGCATGGACCGCAAGGACTGTGCAAGAAGCGCAGCCGCTACAGCGCGCAGTTCAAGCTGGCGGTGTTGCAGCGAATGCGCCACGAAGAGTTGTCAGCTCGCCAGGCGGTTGTGCTCTTCGACATCCGCGGCGGAACGGGGGTCATCGGCGCATGGCTGCGGCGCTACCATCAAGGCGGCCTTGATGCACTGAAGCCCAAACCCCGAGAGATGACGACCCCCGAGTCCAAGCCACCCCTGCTCCAGCCACCGCAAGCCGACGATGCGCACGACCTGGAAGTGCTACGCAAGGAGAACGAATACCTGCGCGCGGAGGTGGCGTACCTAAAAAAATTGGAGGCCTTGGTTCGGGCCAGACGGCAAGCTGCGCAGACAAAGCGCAAGCCGTCATCGAGCTGAGGCCGCATTACCCGTTGCCGATGCTGCTGAAGACGGCAAAGCTGTCGCGCAGCACGTTCTACTACCAGGCGAAGCTGCTGGAGGCGGGCGACAAGTACGCCAGCCTGAAGTCAAACATCCAGGCCATCTACGAGCGTCACAAGGGCCGCTACGGCTATCGACGCATCACCGCCGCGCTCTGCCAGGCAGGCCAGGCGGTCAATCACAAGACGGTGCAACGTCTGATGCAGGGCCTGGGCCTGAAATCGCTGGTTCGCCCCAAGAAGTACCGCGCCTATCGAGGTGCGGTCGCTTGCGCGCCAAATCTTCTTGATCGCCAGTTCCGGGCCGAGCGGGCGAACGAGAAATGGGTCACTGACGTGACCGAGTTCAACGTCGAGGGCAACAAGCTCTACCTGTCGCCCGTCATGGACCTGTACAACGGGGAGATCGTCGCCTACGAGATGCAAAGGCGCCCCGTCTTCCCGTTGGTCGGCAACATGCTCAAGAAGGCGTTGTCCAAGCTGGAAGGCCAGGCAGCGGCGCCGCTGTTGCACTCCGACCAAGGCTGGCACTATCAGATGCCCGCCTATCGGCGCGAACTCACCGCCTACGGCCTGACCCAAAGCATGTCACGCAGGGGAAACTGCCTGGACAACGCTGCGATGGAGAGCTTCTTCGCCACGCTGAAAACCGAGTTCTTCCACCTCAATCGGTTCTCCAGCGTCGAGGAACTCCAGCGTGGCTTGCACCGCTACATTCATTACTACAACCACCACCGCATCACGCTCAAGCTCAAAGGCCTGAGCCTGGTGCAGTACCGAACTCAGGCCTTGAGCCGCTAGCTTCCAACTGTCCAACTTGTGGGGGTCAGTTCAACGAGCGGGGCATTTTCATTGGATCAGGCGCATGAACGAAGGGCTCGGTCCCATCCGGTCCGCCCCTTCATGTTGAGCATCCGCCCGAGGTGGTGGGCCTGGGCTGCTGCCGGGGAAGGCGTGTGGACTGCCTTGGTCACGGCTCTGCGGCACACTAGCCGGCTGTTTCGAAGTGCAACGCTTTTTTCAGATGACCGACACATCACTCCAGGCCGCCGCAGAACACGTCCGCCATGCGATCCGATCGGCCACCGACGGCCTCGTCGGGCGCGACCAGCTGGCCGAGTTGATCGTGCTCGCGGCCGTGGCCCAGGAACACCTGCTGGTGATCGGCCCGCCCGGCACGGCCAAGAGCGCGGTGGTGCGGCGCGTGGCGCAGGCGCTGGGCGGCCGCTACTTCGAATACCTGCTTGGGCGCTTCACCGAGCCCTCGGAGCTGTTCGGCCCGGTCGACCTCAACAAGCTGCGCGCCGGCACCGTCGAGACCGACGTGAGCGGCATGCTGCCGGAGGCCGACGTCGCCTTTCTCGACGAGGTCTTCCTCGGCTCCACCGCCATCCTCAACACGCTGCTGGGCGTGCTCAACGAGCGCCGCTTCCGGCGCGGCCACACGCAGCTGCATTGCCCGCTGCGCGTGTGCGTGGGCGCGGCCAATGCGCTGCCCGACGACGAGAGCCTCGCGGCCTTCGGCGACCGCTTCCTGCTGCATGCCTTCATCGAGCCGCTGCCCGACCACCAGCTCGAGGCCATGCTCAGCGGCGGCTGGCGCTCCGACCATGCGCCGGCCGCGGGCGGCGGCGCGCTCGCGGACCTCGACGTCCTCTGCCGCCATCTGCAGCAGGTCGACCTCGGCGGCGTGCAGCCGGCGCTGGCCAATGCCATCCGCCAGCTGCGGCAGGCGGGCGTGACGCTGTCGGACCGGCGCATCGTGAAGTCGCAGCGGCTGCTGGCCGCCGCCGCGGTGCTGGCCGGCCGCCTGCAGACCAGCGAGGCCGACCTCTGGCCGCTGCTGTACGTGCTGCCGACCCACGAGGCGCAGCAGAGCGCGCGCGACGTGCTGCGCGACGTCTTCGCCAACGCCGCCCATCCGCACCTGCTGAGCGCGGTGGAGGAGGCGACCTTGCAGCCGCTGTCGCGCGCCGCGCGGCTGGCGGAAGCGGCGCGCGGCTGCCTGGCCGAGGAGGCCGCGCCCGAGCGCATGCGCATCGAGAGCGTGCTGCGCGAGATCGACGCGAACTTCGGCGGCGAGCACCTGCCCGAGGCGCTGGTCGAATGGCGCGGCCGGCTGGTCGAGCGCCTCGCCGTCGCCGCATGAGCCTGGCCGGCTCGATCGACTGGCGCTGGCGGCCGCGCGGCGAGCCGTTGCCTGCGGGCGCCGCGGTGGCCTGGGGCGCGACGGCGCGCGCGTTGCACCAGCGGCTGCTGAAGCTCGAGCCCGCGCAGTGCGAGGGGCTGTCGGCGACCGCGGGTCGCGACCTGCTGGTCGTGGTCGGCCGGGCCGACGCGCTGCCCTGGGTCGACGGCATCGCCTATGCCGGGCCGAGCGAAGCGGCACCGGGTCTCTGGCTGCCGGTGCTCGAGGAGCCCGACCGCCCGATCGACCTGGTGGCGCGCGCGCTGCAGCGCCGCCATCCGCAGCGCCAGCCGCTGCTGCTGTGGCCGCGGCCCGAGGCCGTGCTGCCGCTCGACCGGCTGCTGCCGCTGTCGGCGGCCCTGCTTTCGCGCATCGAGGGGCATTGGGAGGGCGTGTCCGCATGACCGCCGCGCCGGCCGCCACCGAGTTGCCCGAGGCGCTGCGGCCATGGCATCCATGGCTGGCCTGGTTCGCGCCCGAGCTGACGGGCGAGCTCGGTGCGCTGCTGCAGCGCATGCAGCCGCTGCTCGGCCGTTTTCGCGGCCAGGTGAAGGCCACGGCGCCCGAGTTCGACGGCCTCGACGACCTGCGCCGGCGCGGCCGCTACGAGCGCCTGCTGGCGACCGAATGGCTGCTGGCGGACGAGCTGCCCGACGAGTTCCTGCGCCGCGCCGCCTCGAGCGAGCACCTGTTCCTGGCCCCGCGCCCGCGTGCGCGCGAGGCCGAGAAGGGCATCGTCGCGCTCTTCGACGCCGGGCCGCTGCAATGGGGCGCGCCGCGGCTGGGCCAGCTCGCGCTCTGGATCCTGCTGGCGCGGCGCGCGGCGCAGACCGGCAGTCTGCTGCAGTGGGGCACGCTGCAGCAGCCCGGCGTGCTGCGCGACGCCCAGGACGCGAAGCAGCTGCGGGCACTGCTGCTGGGCCGCAGCTTCGTGCCCGCCGATGCGGCGCAGGCGGCGGCCTGGCGGCTCGCGCTCGAGAAGCTCGAGCGGGCGCCCGGCGAGTGCTGGCTGATCGGCGAGGCCGCGGTCGATCCGCCCGCCGCCGAACGCTGGACCAGCCACCGCGTGCGCCTGCGCCGCGCGGTGCAGGGCGATGTGCTCGAGGTCTCGCTGTCCGACGTGGCGGGGGTGCGGCATGCGCAGCTGCCGCTGCCCGCGACCAAGGCCGCGGTGCGGCTGCTGAAGGGCGAGTTCGCGCCGTCCCCGCCGAAGGACCTGCACCAGCGCCACCGCGCCCGCGTGTCGCTGCAGCGGCCACCGGTGATCGGCTGGCAGGGCCGGCACGTGGCGGTGCCGCTGCTCGACCAGCCCGGCGCCGCCGTGTACTTCGTGCCGCAGCAGGGCCAGAAGAAGGCCGGCAAGATCGGCCATCAGCACTGGCGCGACCAGGCCGCGCCGCTGGCGCTGGCCTTCGGCGGCAAGCGGCTGGGCGGGGTGCTCAACAGCGAGGCGGCGATGTACTTCTGGCAGGTGCCAGGCCTCGCCGCGATCGTCGAGGCGCAGGAGGAAGACCGGCTCTCGGCGCCGCCCGGCCTCGGCGTGTGGCTGCCGATGGCCTGGCTGCGCCACCGTGGCGTGCAGAAGGTCTGCCTGCTCGACCGTGCCGGCCGGCTGGTGAGCTGGACGGCGCGTGCGGCGAGCCGGCCGAAGCCCGAGGAAGCCAGTCCCGCGCTGGTGGAGCGCAGCGTGCTGTGCATCAGCCAGTGGGCCGACGATGCGCTGGTCTACGTGGCGCGCCGCTCGGGCCAGCTGATGCTGTGCCGCCTCAGCGTCGATACCGGCCCGGCGACCGTGCTGCCGATCGGCACCGCGCCCGAGGACACGCGCGTCTTTCTGGCCGGTGGCAGGCACTGGCGGCTCGGCCTGGGCGCCTGCGCGGTGCGGCTCTCGGCCGACGACGGCGGCGAGGGCCGGGAGCGCTGGCGCATCCATGCGCCCAATCCCGACTACCGGGGACCGTACCGCGAGCATCCTCATGCCTGGCATGCGTTCGAGATCGGTGCGCACAAGGCGATCGCGCTGATCTTCGATGCGCACCGGGGCCGCTTCGCGATGACGGGCCTGTCGTCCGACCGCAGCGCGCTGGTGCTGCATTCGAGCGCCGGCGCCGAAACCGTCTACCACGCGCCCGAGCGCATCGAGAAGATCGCCGTCTGCCCCAACACCGGCCTGGCCGCCATGCTGACCTTGCACCGCCAGCTGATCCTGTTCGACCTGTCGCTGCGCGTGCTGCTGGGCTTCTTCCATGCCGAGGGAGGCGCGAATGGCTGACGCCGGATCGTCGCCGCGCATGCCCGCGGCGCAGGTGCATCGCCCGCTGCTCAAGGGGCGGCAGCCGGTCGCGGGGCTGTGGTTTCCCGCCGACTGGCTGCACGAGGCCGCGCGCGCGCAACGCATCCTCGATGCCTGGCGGCCCGGCGCGCAACTGAGCCGCTTCGAGGCCGGCGACCTGCTGCGCTTCGCGCATCCGGTGCTGCTCGATGGCGATGCGGCGGCCGGCTGGCCGCTGCGGCGCGAGGGCACGACGCTGTGCTCCGCGGAACTCGCGAAGGAGGAGCGGGCCCTGCTGCCCGCGGCCGACGTCTGGCTGGTGCAGGGCGGCGAGGTGCGATCACTGCAGTTCGCGCAGGCCGTGGCGGTGGATCCCTCCGTGTGGCTGGCTGGCGGCCCGGCGCTGCTCGACACCTTCGACTGCCGCGAGCTCCTGCCCGAGCCGGTGGTGCTCGACACCGAGGGCCGCACGGTGCGCGAACTGCTCGGCGATGCGATCCCGCCCGCGAGCCAGGCGCAGGTCGAGTTCCTGCAAAAGCTGGCGCAGGAGGCCAAGGCACGGCGCGCGCCTTCTGCGGCGGAAGGGGACGCGGAGGGCAAGCCGCCACGGTACTGGCTCGCCTGGGTCGCCTTCGCGCTGGTGCTGCTGGGCTTTCTCATGTTCAACGCGCAGCAGCCAGGCGGTTCCTCGTCCGCGACCGCGAGCACCTCGCCGTTCGCCGATGGCTCGGCGGCGGCCTTCCTCGGCGTGATGCTGCTCGTGGCGCTCGCGGTGTGGGGGCTGCGCGCCTTCCATCGCCGTGCGTCGAGGCAGCCGCGCCCGCGGGTGCCGCTGGTGCCCACGCCGCCACCGCCCGTGCAACGCGCCGAACGCACGGTGCCGATGGCGGGACCTGCCGGCCGGCCTTCGCGCCAGGGCTGGGTATGGGTGCTGGTGGCGCTCGCGCTGCTGGGGCTCTACCTCGCGGGCGAGGACAGCCGCTCGCCCACGCGCGCCGCCACGCCGCCGGCTTCTGCTGCGTCGCAGGGCGTGGTGGCGCCCGACGGCACGCTGGCCCTCGCGCTGCTGGCCGCGCTGGTCCTGATCGTGCTCGCGTCCTGGGCCCTCTGGCGCAGGCAGGAGCGGGCCCGCGCGCGCCGGGAGATCGACGTCGCCACCCGCGCGGGCGCGGCGGCACCGGCGCCCGCCACGCTGCCGCCGCGCGGCGAGGGGCAGCCACAGCGCTCGCGCTGGCGCGACTGGCTGGCGCGCATGGCGGTCGCGTCGCGGCTGTCGAAGCTGATCGGCCGCCAGCAGGCGGCCTACATGCAGCGCATGCTCAAGATGTTCGACGACGGCGACCTGATGGAGGCGCTGCGCCATGCCATCCCGCTGGGCGGCGAAGGCAACGATGCCTTCGACGGCGGCCAGGCCTTCGGCACGCCGGGCCGGCGCGACAGCCTGTCGCTCAGCGGCGCGCTGGGGCCGCGCTCGAGCATCTACCTGGGCCACGACTTCGAGGCGCACCTGCGCCAGCTCTACCGCCGCAGCTTCGAGAAACTCGACCGCGAGGGGCGCATCGACGAGGCCGTGTTCGTGCTGGCCGAGCTGCTGCAGTCGCGCCAGGAGGCGCTCGACTACCTCGAGAAGCACGGTCGCGCGCTGCAGGCGGCCGAACTCGCGCTGGCCTGGGACCGCCCGTCCGTGGTGATCGTGCGGCTGCTGTGCCTGGCCGGAGACTGGCGCCGCGCGGTCGCGGTGGCGCGGCGCGACAACGCCTTCGCGCAGGCCGTGCTGCAGCTGCAGGACAAGTGGCCCGATGCCGCGAACCGGCTGCGCCAGGAGTGGGGCGAGGCGCTGGCGCAGCGCGGCGAATGGCTGCGCGCGGTCGACGCGGTCTGGCCGCTGCCGGCGGCGCGCGAGCAGGCCATCGCCTGGTTGCTGGCCGCGGAAGCGGCCGAAGGGCAGCTGGCGGCACGCGCGCTGGTGCAGCGCGCCGTGCTGCTGCCCGACACGCTCGCGGCCTGCGCGCCGCGGCTGCGGGCGCTGCGCGACGACCCGAGGCTGCACCGCGAGCGCGCCGCGCTGGCGACCGAGCTGCTCGCGGTCACGCAGCACAACGACGGCTCGCGTGGCCTCGCGGCCGCGGTGATTCCCGCGCTGGTGGCCGACCACGCGCATGGCGAGGGGCGCCTCGGGGCCAAGGAGATGCAGGGCCTGCTGCGGCTGCATGCCGACCCGCTGTTGCAGGCGGACATGCCCGGCGGGGAGATGCCGGGGTTGCGGGTCGTGCCGCTGCTGAGCCGACCCTCGGTGCTGGCGCTCGAGGCACCCGCGGCCGGCGCGCATCCGGTGCACGACGCGACGCTGCTCGAGCCGGGCCGCTACCTGCTCGCGCTCGGCGAGGCGGGCGTGCTGGTCTGCGATGCCGCGGGCCGAACCCTGGCGCGCTTTCCGGTGCCGGCCGACCGGCTCGTCGCCGCGTACAGCGGGCAGGTCGCGCTGGCGCTGGCCCGGCGCGACGGGCTGTGGCGCGTGAGCCGTATCGACCTCGTGCAGCGCCGGGTCGTCGATCTCGGGATGGTCGCCGTCGACGGCTTCGGCACGGAGTTCGACGGCATCGGCTGGACCGTGACCCGGGCCAACCGCATCCAGGTGCTCGATACCGCGCGTTCGCTGCAGGAGGTGCTGTGGCAGGTCGCCGACCTGCCGGGGTCGGTGCTCGACCTGCGCGTGTCGAATGAGCGCGAGCAGTTCGTGGTTGCCGATCCGTCGGGCACGCCGACGCTCTGGCGCTACGGCGCGGGGCAGCGGCGCCTGCAGGGCCGCGAGGCGATCGCGACGCCCGAGGGCGTGACGTCGATGCGCCTGCTGCATCCGGGTTTCGGTGCCTTCCATCTCATTGCCGAGGACGATGCCGAAGACGACGTGGACGGCGAGGCGAAGCTGCGCCTGCACTGGCACATCACGGCGAACCACGCGGGCGAGCTGCGGGTCTCGGGCCGGGAGGCGCGCACGCTGCGCGCGCAGGTCGACATGGCGTGGCTGGTGACGGCGGTGCAGGCGTCCGGGGCGGCGTGCCGGGTGCAGTGGTTGCGGGTGCACGACGGCGGGCTCGCCGCCACGCTGCACTGGCCCGGCGAGTTCGGGCCGCGCATGCGGCCGGTCGCCGATGGCTGGCTGCTGTTCGATGGCGAGGGCCGCGTGCTGCACCTCGACACCGAGTGCAGCACGAGCGTGGGTTTCGGCCTGCGCTGAGTGCCCGCGATTCCTACTTCCAGGGCGTAGGCGCCGGAATCTCGCACACCGGCTCCACATCCACGCTCTTGAAATCGGCCGGCGAGACGATCTCCAGGTACTCCATGTCGGGCGAGTAGTCGAACAGGAAGTGCCGGATGCCGGGGCGCTGGTGCACCACGTCGCCGGCCTCGACCAGGGTTTCCTTGTCCTCGTACATGAAGCGGGCCCAGCCCTTGACCATGATCACGATCTGGAAGTCGGCCTCGTGGCGATGCCAGCCGGTGCCCGCTTCCGGTGCCATGTTGGCCTTGACGAGGTGCGCGATCACCTTGCCGTTGGTGGCGGCGGCCACGCCGAGGTCGCGGTAGAGGAAGAAGTCGCGCAGTCCGCCCGAGACGAATTCGGTGTCGCCCGGTTTGACGTGGGAGAACTGGGTGGCGGTACGGTCCAGCATGGAAGCTCCTTTGCGGCGAGTGGGGATGCTGCGCCGCAGCACGCATAAAGCGTTCCCGCGGCCGACTGCGATATCCCCACGCCTTGACGCTGGCGCGCCGGCTCCAGATACTCAACCGCATGGTTCACTCAGATGCCACCGCACCGCCCGCGCCCGTTGCCCTCGATGCCGTGTTCGCCGCGCTCGCCGACTCGACGCGCCGCGCGGTGCTCGAGACCCTGGGCGAGCGCAGCCTCAGCGTGACCGAGCTGGCCGCGCCGCATGCGATGTCGCTCACGGGCTTCATGAAGCACCTGCGCGTGCTCGAGGACGCGGGGCTGATCTCGCGCACGAAGGAAGGCCGGGTCGTGCGCTGCGAGCTCTCGCCGCGGCCGATGCAGGAGGCCGCCGTGTGGCTGTCGCGCTACGAGAAGTTCTGGACCGGGCGCCTCGATGCCTTGGCGCGCTTTCTCTACCACCAGGAGCAAACCGAATGGCGCAACCTGCCAGCCCAGACACCGGGCGTCCCTCCCTCACCCTCCGCCGCCACTACGCCGTCGCGCCCGACAAGGTCTGGCGCGCGTGGACCGACCCGCAAGCGCTGAGGCACTGGTTCGGTCCCGAGGAGATCGTCGCGGTGCCGCATGCCGAGGTCGATCTGCGCGTGGGCGGGCGCTTCCGCGTGGCGATGCTCGCGGCCGACGGCGAGACGCACGACGTCAGCGGCACCTACCTCGAGATCGTGCCGCGGCGCCGGCTGGTCTTCAGCTGGGCCTGGCGCAGCACGCCCGAGCGCGAGTCGCGCGTCACGGTGCGCATCGAGCCCGACGCGGCTGGCACCGGCTGCGAGCTCGAATTGCTGCACGAGCAGTTCTTCGACCAGGCCGCGCGCGAGGGCCACGAACACGGCTGGACCGGCTCGATGGTGCGGCTCGAACGCTGGCTGGGCAGGCCGGAACCCGCCGCATGACGGACCCGGTGCGCGCCTCGCTGGAGGCGGTCTACCGCGGCGAATCGCGCCGCATCTTCGCCACGCTGGTGCGCCTGCTCGGCGATTTCGACCGCGCCGAGGAGGCGTTGCACGAGGCCTTCCGCGCCGCGCTCGAGCAGTGGCCGGCGCAGGGCGTGCCCGCGAACCCGCGCGCGTGGCTGGTGTCGGCGGGGCGCTTCAAGGCGATCGACGCCATCCGGCGCCAGGCGCGCTTCTCGCCCTGGGACGAGTCGGCCGAGCGCGCCGAGGCGCTGGCCGACCCCGCGCCGGGCTGGGTCGCCGACTCCGACGAACTCGAGGACGACCGCCTGCGCCTGGTCTTCACCTGCTGCCATCCGGCCCTTTCGCCCGATGCCCAGGTGGCGCTCACGCTGCGCGAGGTCTGCGGACTCGCGACCGAGGAGATCGCGCGTGCCTTCATGGTGCCCGCGCCGACCATCGCGCAGCGCATCGTGCGCGCCAAAGCCCGCATCCGCGACGCACGCATTCCCTACCAGGTGCCCACGCGCACCGAGCTGTCCGAACGGCTCGACGCCGTGCTGCGCGTGGTCTACCTGGTCTTCAACGAAGGCTATGCCGCCTCCTCGGGCCAGAGCCTGACGCGCGCCGACCTCTCGGCCGAGGCGATCCGGCTGGGCCGGCTGCTGGTCGAGCTGCTGCCCGGCGCCGAGGCCGCGCCCGAGGCGCTGGGTCTGCTGGCGCTGATGCTGCTGCACGATGCGCGCCGTGCCGCGCGCACCTCGGCGCAGGGCGAGATCGTGCTGCTCGACCAGCAGGACCGCGGCCTCTGGCATCGCGCGCAGATCGAGGAGGGCGCCGCGCTGGTCGAGCGCGCGCTGCGCTCGCGCCGCTTCGGCCCCTATGCGCTGCAGGCCGCGATCGCCGCGGTCCATGCCGAGGCCGAGCGTGCCGAGGCCACCGACTGGCCGCAGATCGTCGGCCTCTACGACGTGCTGCTGCGGCTCGATCCCTCGCCCGTGGCCGAACTCAACCGCGCGGCCGCGATCGCGATGCGCGACGGCCCGGCCGCGGGCCTGGCGCTGGTCGATGCGCTGTTCGCGCGCGGCGAGCTGGCCGACTACCACCTCGCGCATGGCGCGCGGGCCGAGCTGTGCCGCCGCCTCGGCCGGCTCGGCGAGGCGCGCGGCGCCTACGAGCGCGCGCTCGCGCTGGCCCGGCAGCAGCCCGAGCGGCAGTTCCTCGCGCGGCAACTGGCGTCCTTGCCCGGATAGAAAAATAGTTGCAGTTCGTCGCGCCCGCATGTCGATCCGGCGCCTCGCCGATCGACCAGTGGTGTCCTCATTCCATCCGAAAGGAGATTCCGCATGAAATACCTCTGCCTCGTCCACTGCGACCCGGCCCTGTTCGCCACCCTGTCGCCCGACGAGCGGCGCGCGCTCGACGAAGACTCGATGGCCTACGACCGCGAGCTCGAGAAGAACGGCCATTTCATCGCCGCCGACGTGCTGGCGAGCGCCAGGTCCGCCAAGGTCGTGCGCGTGCGCGACGGCAAGGCCTCGCATGTCGACGGGCCGTTCGCGGAGGTGCGCGAGCAGCTCTGCGGCTTTATCCTGATCGAGGCGCGCGACCTCAACGTCGCGATCCAGCTCGCGGGCCACATCCCGATGGCGCGCCACGGCAGCATCGAAGTCCGTCCGATCCAGAGCATGGACGCCGCCGAGGGGAATGCCGCATGAAGTACCTTTGCCTGATCTACGAAACCGAGGCTCCGCCGCTCGACATGGCGCACTACATCCAGGAACACATCGACTACGACGCGCAATTGCGCGCGCGCGGCCAGCTGGTCGAGGCCGAGGCCCTGCAGCCGGCCGAGACCGCCACCACCGTGCGCATGCGCCGCGGCCGGCTGTCCGTGACCGACGGCCCCTTCGCCGAGACCAGCGAACAGCTCGGCGGCTTCTACCTGGTCGAGGCCGGCAGCGAGGAGGACGCGCTGCGGATCGCGGCCGGCATCCCGTCCGCGCGCAACGGCAGCATCGAGCTGCGGCCGATCCTCTCGTTCGGCCCTGGCCCCGAGGGCCCTCGATGAGCGGCGCCGCGCCGCCGCGCGCCACGGTGCGCGAATGGACTGGCCTGGCCGTCATCGCGCTGCCGTGCATGCTCTATTCGATGGACCTCACGGTGCTGAACCTCGCGATCCCCGCGATCAGCGAGGCGCTCAAGCCGACGGCGGCGCAGCTGCTGTGGATCGTCGACATCTACGGCTTCCTGGTCGCGGGCCTGCTGGTCACCATGGGCACGCTGGGCGACCGCATCGGGCGGCGCCGGCTGCTGCTGATCGGTGCCGTGGCCTTCGGGCTGGCCTCGGTGCTGGCGGCCTTCTCGAACAGCGCCAACATGCTGATCGCCACCCGCGCGCTGCTCGGCGTGGCCGGCGCGACGCTGGCGCCGTCCACGCTCTCGCTGATCCGCAACATGTTCCTCGATCCCGGTCAGCGCACGCTGGCCATCGGGGTCTGGATCTCGAGCTTCTCGGCGGGCGCGGTCATCGGTCCGGTGGTCGGCGGCGTGCTGCTCGAATACTTCTGGTGGGGCTCGGTGTTCCTGGTCGGCGTGCCCGTGATGGTGCTGCTGCTGGTGCTCGGCCCCGTGCTGCTGCCCGAATACCGCGACCCCGCCGCCGCGCGGCTCGACCTCGCGAGCGTGGCGCTGTCGCTGGGCGCGGTGCTGCCCGCGATCTACGGGGTGAAGCAGACGGCCGAGCACGGCGCGAGCGCGCTGTCGCTCGCCGCCATCGCGGTGGGGCTGGCCATCGGCTGGCTGTTCGTGCGACGGCAGCGGCGGCTGGCCGATCCGATGATCGACCTGCGGCTGTTCCGCGCGCCGGCCTTCAGCGTGGCGCTGGGCGCCTACATGCTGTCGTGCTTCGTGATGTTCGGCCTGTTCCTCTACGAGGCCCAGTACCTGCAGATGGTGCTCGGGCTGTCGCCGCTGCAGGCAGGCCTGTGGAGCGTGCCCAGCGCGGGCGCCTTCATCGTCGGCTCGATGGCGGCGCCCGCGCTCACGCGGCGCGTGCGGCCGGTGCATGCGATGACCGGTGGACTGGTGGTCGCGGCGCTGGGCTTCGCGTTGCTGATCGCGCTGCCGGTGCAGGGCGGCCTGGCGCTGCTGGTGGGCAGCATGGTCGTGTCCTCGCTCGGACTGGCGGTGGTGTTCACGCTGTCGACCGACCTGGTGGTGGGCAGCGCGCCGCCCGAGCGCGCGGGCGTGGCCTCGGCGATTTCGGAAACCAGTTCCGAATTCGGCGGCGCGCTGGGCATCGCCATCCTCGGCAGCGTGGGCGCGGCGGTCTACCGCGGCATGATGGTCGACGCCGTGCCCGCCTCGCTCGGCGATGCCGCCGCGGTCGAGGCCGCGCGCAGCACGCTCGGCGGTGCCGTGGCGCTGGCCGGGCAGCTCGGCGGCGCGGCCGGTGCCGAGCTGCTGGCCGATGCGCGCACGGCGCTGCTGCGCGGCTTGCACCTGATGGCCGGCATCGGCGTGGTGGTGCTGCTGGCCATCGCGGCGCTGCTGGCCGTGGTCATGCGCCGCTCGGGACAAACCCGGCCCGCCGCGGCCGATGCGTTGCCCTGAGGCCGGGCCGGGCCCATACTGGCCGCGAACGAACCCCACGGAGAGTCCATGAGCAACGAACTGCGCAAGAAGCTGCACGACCTCGCGGAGCTGGTCGACAACACGCCCGATCCGCAGGCCCGCGCGATCGTCGAGGCGATCCGGCTGCAGACTGCGGTGCTCAACGAGCGGCTGTTCTCGATCGAACTGCAGCTCGGCGCGCTGGCGCGTCGGCTCGAGGGCGCCACCGAGTAGGCCGCGCGGGCATTGCCCTCGGGCATTCGGGCGCCGAGCCGCCCGGCCCCGCATTGCGGGGGATAATCCCCGCCCATGAGCGGCAACACCTTCGGACATCTCTTCGCGGTCACCAATTTCGGGGAATCCCATGGCCCGGCCATCGGTTGCGTGATCGACGGCTGCCCCCCGGGCATGGCGCTCAGCGAAGCCGACATCCAGGCCGACCTCGACCGCCGCCGTCCCGGCACCAGCCGCCACGTCACCCAGCGCAACGAGCCCGACGCGGTGCAGATCCTCTCGGGCGTGTACGAGGGCAAGACCACCGGTACCCCGATCGCGCTGCTGATCCAGAACACCGACCAGCGCAGCAAGGACTACGGCCAGATCGCCCAGCAGTTCCGCCCGGGCCACGCCGACTTCACGTACCACAAGAAATACGGCATCCGCGACCCGCGCGGCGGCGGTCGCTCCTCGGCCCGGCTCACCGCGCCCACGGTCGCGGCCGGCGCGGTCGCCAAGAAGTGGCTGGCCGAGAAGTACGGCATGGTGTTCCGCGGCTGCATGACGCAGATCGGCGAGATCGCGATCCCCTTCGAGAGCTGGGACCACGTGCCGAACAATCCCTTCTTCGCGCCGATCGCCGACGTGAGCGCGCTCGAGGACTACATGGACCGGCTGCGCAAGGCCGGCGACTCCTGCGGCGCGCGCGTGCGCGTGACCGCCACCCGCGTGCCCGTCGGCCTTGGCGAGCCGCTCTACGACAAGCTCGATGCCGACATCGCCTACGCGATGATGGGCCTCAATGCCGTGAAGGCGGTTGAGATCGGCGCCGGCTGGGACAGCGTGACGCAGCGCGGCACCACCCATGGCGACTCGATCACGCCGACCGGCTTCCTGAGCAACAACGCGGGCGGCATCCTCGGCGGCATCAGCTCGGGGCAGGACCTCGAGGTCAGCATCGCGATCAAGCCCACGAGTTCGATCATCAGCCCGCGCCAGTCGATCGACGTGAACAACAACCCGGTCGAGGTGGTCACCAAGGGCCGCCACGACCCCTGCGTGGGCATCCGCGCGACGCCGATCGCCGAGGCGCTGCTCGCGCTGGTCGTGATGGACCATGCGCTGCGCCACCGCGCCCAGTGCGGTGACGTGCAGGGCGACAACGAGAAGACCCAGGCCACGTCGCCGCAGGCGTCCTTCCTCTAGTGTCCGCGCCGCCACCCGTGGCCGGGCGCGGCCACCTGTTGGCGTTCGCTGGCCTGTCGGCCAGCTATTTCGCGCACATCGGCTTCTTCAATCCCTACCTGCCGCTGTGGCTCAAGGACCTGGGGCTGCCGATCTTCACCATCAGCCTGCTGGCCTCGGTGCAGTCGGTCACGCGCGTGTTCGCGCCCTATGCCTGGGGTGCGCTCAGCGACCACACGGGCCAGCGCGTGCTGCTGCTGCGCATCAGCGCGGCGATCGCGCTGCTCAGTTCCTTCGGCCTGTGGTGGAACGGCGGCGCGTGGTGGCTCGCGCTGGTGCTGCTGCTGATGTTCACCCACACCAGCTCGATGATGTCGCTGACCGAGGCCGCCATGGCGCACCTCGTGGCCGGCGACTGGGGCCGCTACGGGCGCATCCGGCTGTGCGGCTCGGCCGGCTTCCTGGTCACGGTGTTCGTCGCGGGCGAGTGGTTCGACCGCTTCGGCATGAAGCACTTCCCGGCCTGGGCCGCCGGCACCCTGGCCGTGGTGCTGCTCGCCACCCTGCGCCTGCCCGACAGCCGCGAGCCCGTGGCCGCGCACGACGCGCCCGGCGAACCCATCGGCCCGGTGCTGCGCAACCGCGTCGTGCAGTGGTTCTTCGCGGCGCTGTTCTTCCAGGTGATGTCGCACTTCTCGGTCTATGCCTTCTTCTCGCTCTACCTCGATTCGCTCGGGTACGGCAAGAGCACCATCGGCCTGCTGTGGGCGCTGTCGGTGGTGGCCGAGATCGTCTGGTTCTTCCTGCAGGGCCGGCTGATCGGCCTGCTGCCGATGCCGCGCTGGATGCTGGTGTGCGGCATCGCGGCCGTCGCGCGGCTGGGCCTGACCGCCGGCCTCGGTGGCTGGATCGCCGCGCTGGTCGTGGCCCAGTGGCTGCACGCGCTGAGCTTCGCGGCCCATCACACCACCTGCATCGCCGTGGTGTCGCGCCGTTTCCCGGGCCGGCTGCGCGGACGCGGCCAGGCGCTGTTCACCGTCATCGGCTACGGCTTCGGCGGCGTGCTCGGCGTGCTGCTGGGCGGCGCGGTGGCGCAGGCCTTCGGCTACCGCACGATGTTCGCGCTGGCGGCGCTGCTCGCGGTGGCGGGGACCTTGTGCGCGTGGAGGGTGATGCGGCTGGAGGCCGCGGCGCGGCGCGAGACGCCGCCAGCCGGCCTCAGATGAAGCGCACGCCCAGCGCCACCACCGTGGCCGCCAGCAGGTGGCCCGGGCCGGTGGGCAGGCCGGGCTCGGCCAGCGGACGCCGCAACAGCCGCACGGCCAGCGCCAGCAGCAGGATCGTCAGCAGGAACACGCCGTAGACCGTCGGCAGCGCCGACCAGCCGAACCACGCGCCCGCCACCGCGAAGGCCTTGAAGTCGCCGTGGCCCATCGCGTCCTGCCCGGTCTGCCGCCGTATCAGCAGGGTCGCGAGCCAGGGCACGAGGTAGCCCGCCGCGGCGCCGATGACCTGCGCGGAGGCGTTGCCGGTGTACGCGTGGTACAGCAGGCCGATCCACAGCAGCCGGTAGACGATCCAGTCGGGCAGCACGCGGTGCCGCAGGTTGATCGCCGTGAGCAGCACCCAGCCCAGCAGCAGGATGCACAGGAAGGTGGTCTGCAGCGACACGCCGCGCGCCAGCGCCAGCCCCAGGCACAGCAGGGCGCCCGATGCGATCAGCGCGATGCGGCTCTTGCGCGGCAGTTCGAGGTCATCGGGCGAAGCGAGCAGCGGCCGGTAGTTCTGGTGGTCGAGGGCCCAGACGCGGTGCAGTTCGAGCGGGATGCGGCGTATCCATGGCAGCAGCAGGCCGGCCGTGGCGGCGCCGCCGGCGATGGCATAAGCAACGAGGAATCCGATGTCGTCTGTGGGCATGGCGAGGCGGTGTTCGAGAAAAAGGGGAGTGGGTCGTCAGGCCACGACGTCGATGCCCGCGGCATGCAGGCCATACACGGCCAGCGCGAGCAGCCAGGAGAACGCCATGCCGAAGAACAGCAGCAGGCCGAGCTGCGTTGCCAAGGGTGGCCAGCGCTTCATCAGCGGCGTGCGCTCCAGCAAGGCCCGCAGCAGGAAGCTGCCGTTGCTGCCCGGAAACGGCAGCAGGTTGACGGCGGCGAACTTGGCGGCGACGAGCGCGAGCAGCGTCGGAAACGGCGAGGCGGTCGCGGCATCGCTGGCCGACCGCAGCAGGCGCTGCGCCTCGCCGAAGGGCTCGAAGCCCCCCGCGATGCATTGCGCGAACCCGCTGGCGAAGGTCGCCAGGCCCTCGGACTGCAGCACCGCCACGGCCAGCACCAGCAGCGCGAACGGGCCGGCCGCGCCGATCGCCAGCCGGGTCGCGAGCGGCTGCAGATCGAGGGCGTCATGCGCCTTGCCCGATTCGACCGGCTCGGTGTTCGTGTCCTTGAGGATCAGTTGGCCGCCGACCGGCAGCGTCCTGATCCGCAGCCGGCCCGCGTGCAGCAGCGTGGGGCCGAGGCCGTAGCTGAACTCGCGGATCGGGATGCCGAAGCGTGTGGCTGCGAGGGCGATGGCGCCGAGATGGATGGCGACACAGATCGCGACGGCGAGGAGGAGCCAGTGCATGCCGTATCGATCCGGCCGCTCACCAGGGGCGCAGTGCCAGCACGATCTCCGACGGCACGGTGCCATCGTCGGTCAGCGGCAAGCGGCCCGTTTTCTGGATGGCGCGCAGCGCGATGGCATCCCATTCCTTCACACCGCTGGCCTTGGACAACCTGGCGCCGCTGATGAGGCCATCGGGCGTGAGGCTCACCGTGTACTCGGCGACGGGATTGCCTGGAACACTCTTGGTGAGCACGATGTTGGGCCGGATCAAGGCGTTGACCCGCGCGCCGTAGCTCGAGGACGACGCGGCCGGCGGAACCACTGGCTTGCCCGCGGCCGTTGCGGTCGCGCGGGTGGGATCGGTGGGGTCAAGCCTGAAATCGATCGTGGCCTGGTACCACTCGTTCGGGCCGCTCTCCGGGTAGTTCCTGGTCAGCACCCTTGCCATGCGCACCGCGTCGAGCGCCGCGTTGTCCAGGCGCTGGAAGCCGGACCCGCGCAGCACGATCATTTCGACGACCTCGCCTGCCGGACCGGTCCGGATCTTGAGCGTGACCGTGCCTTTCTCGCCCAGCCGCTTCGATGTGGCGGGGTAGATGGGGTACGGCGGGTGCGTGTATCGCGCCTCCTGCGGCTCATGCGTCGCCGTCATGAGCTCGGGTGCCGGGATCGCATTGGCTCCGATGCCCGAGCCGATGGATGGCGCCGGCACGCTCGCCCGAGCGGTGCGCGGGGCCTGCATTCTGGCGATGTCGGCGGGCGGTTCTTCCTTCCAGTTGAATGCCGCCTTCAGCAGCGCGAACACCAGCACGCCCACGAAGAAGATCGCGAACCACACCGTCAGCCGCGATGCGCTGATCGAGCCGCTGTGCGCGCTCGCGGCCGAGGGATGGCTCTGGAGCGTGCCGCGCGAGAGTGTCGCTTCGCGCTCGCGCCAGGCCTCGATGTTCGAGATGTCCATCGTCAGCCGCAGCCAGGTCGGATAGGTGGCGACCGCATGCATCACCCGCCCCAGGCCCAGCGCCAGCGCCTGCGGTCCGGGATCGGCGGTGCGGCGCAGCAGCTCGAGGTAGTGCCGCTGCGCATCGCGGTCGTCGGGCGCCTGCTGCCCCTGCGCATCCTGCTCGACGATCGCGCGGTCCACCACCTGCCCGGCCTGTCCCAGCCGCAGCAGCCGCGCCGAGTCGGTGCGCCAATCGAAGAAAACGAGCGCGGCCTCGAACAGGTGCTCGTGGCCGGGCCGCCAGCCGCAGGCCAGCAGGTGGGCGATGTTGGCCTCGAACAGGAAGCGCGCATCCATGTCGAGCAGGCGCGCGTCCTCGAGCGTGTGTTCGAGCAGCGCGGTGGCTTCGGGGACGCTGCGCAGCGGCTCCTGCTGCAGCCGGGTGTCGAGCGCGACGAGGATGTCGCGCACGGGGTCGGCGCGCGGTTCGGCGGGGGCCGGGGGCGGCGCCGGTTCGGGGGCGGTCTCGACCACGGCTTCGGGCGGGGAGGGCGGCGGGGGCGGCGCTTGCGCCGCCTCGGCCTCCTGCACGTCCTGCGCCTGCCGCGCCCAGTGCAACGCGGCCTCGTAGGCCTCGCGCAACTGCTGGAACTGCAGCGGCTGCGCCGCCTGGTCGATCTGCTTGAGCTGCACCGCATAGGCGCGCCGCACGGCGCGCTCGTCGGCATCGGCGCGCAGGCCGAGCTCGAGCAGGAAGCCGGGGACCTCGGTCATGGTCGTCGCCCCGCTTCAATCGGCCAGCGGGCCGTCGCGCTCGATCTGCTCCAACTGCTCCTGGAACTGGCGCTGCATCGCCGCGATCTGCCGCTTGTCCTGCAGCGCCAGCACGCGTTCGAATTCGGCGATGCGGATGCCCAGCCACTCGCGCACGTCGCCGCGCAGCTGCTGGTAGATGCGTTCGGCGCGCGCCAGCAGGGTGCGGTTCTCGATGCGGTCGCGCGGATGGATCTTGAGCGCGCTCAGCGCCGCCAGCCGCTCCTTGATCTCGGCCTCGCTCAGCAGGCCCGGGTTGCCCTCGATCAGCAGGCTGAAGGTTTCCTGCGTCTTCTGCACCGTGGCCTCGACCTGCAGCAGGCCGTTGACGTCGTAGGTGAAGCGCACCTCGACCGCGGCATCGCCCGGGGAGGCTCCCGCGCCCAGGCTCGGCAGCGGCACGTGCAGGGTGCCCAGGTGCACGTTGTCGCGCACCATGCGCGACTCGCCCTGGAACACGTGCAGGTCGACCGAGGTCTGGCTGCCCGAGTTGGGCACGTAGCTCTTCGAGCGGCTCACGGGCACCGTGCTGTTGCGCTCGATGATCGGGTCGAAGTGGCCGTGCGTCACCGTGGTGTCGCTGAGCCAGCGGCTGACCGCCACGCCCAGCGAGTAGGGCGCCACGTCGGTCATCACCACTTCCTTGAGCGCCGCGTCGCGCGCCTTCAGGCCGGCCTGCACCGCCGCACCGAGTGCCACCACCTCGTCGGGGTTGAAGTCGATCGAGGGGAAGCGGCCGAACATGGTGGTGGCCAGGCGCCGCACCACCGGCATGCGGGTGGCGCCGCCGGCCAGCACCACGGCGTCGAGCTCGCCGGCGCGCAGGTTGGCGTCGCGTAGCGCGCGCTCGACGGGCGCGCGCAGCCGCTTGAGCAACGTGGCGCAGGCCTGCTCGAGCGTGGCTTCGTCGAGCGCCAGCCGGTGCTGCGCCGCCGCGTGCGCGACCACGATCTCGGCCGTCGGCTGCGTGCTCAGCGCGCGCTTGGCGGCCTCGGTCTGCGCGGCCAGGCGCTGCATGAAGTGGGCATCGGTGCGCAGGCTGGCCGGCAGCTTGTTGCGTTCGAAGAAGAGCGCGATCAGCGCCTCGACGAAGTCCTCGCCGCCCAGGAAGTTGTCGCCCGCCGAGGCGCGCACCTCCATCACGCCCTCGAACATCTCGAGGATCGACACGTCGAAGGTGCCGCCGCCGAGGTCGAACACCAGGAAGCGGGTTTCGGCACGCATGTCGTGCATGCCGTAGGCCAGCGCGGCGGCCGTCGGCTCGTTGAGCAGCCGCTCGACCTTCAGGCCCGCGAGCTCGCCCGCGGCGCGCGTGGCCTTGCGCTGGGCGTCGGAGAAGTAGGCCGGCACGGTGATCACCGCCTCGGTGACCGGCTCGCCGAGCATCGCCTCGGCATCGGCCTTGAGCGAGCGCAGCACCAGCGCCGACAGTTCCTCGGGCCGGAACTCGCGCTTGCCCAGCCGCATCGTCTTGTTGCTGCCCATGTAGCGCTTGAACACCGCGGCCGTGCGCTCGGGATGCGTCTGCAGCCGCTCGCGCGCCGCCTTGCCGACCAGCACCGAATCGTCCTCGTCGATGCTGACGCACGAGGGCGTCAGGTACTCGCCGAGCCCGTTGGGCACCAGCACGGAAGCGCCATCCCGCCACACCGCCGCCAGGCTGTTGGTGGTGCCCAGGTCAATTCCAACGATCATTCTTCTCGCCCCTTCGCGGGTCCCTCTTTTGTTGCCCTCCATCGTATGCGAAGGGCGTGTGGACCGGATGTCCGCGAAGGGGCGCGGGCCGCGCGGGCGGCCCGCCGGGGGGCTACTTCTTCTTGCCGCCCTTGGCCGCCTTCTGCGGCTTGACCACCACCGCCGACACCGCCGGATCGCTGCTGCGCCTGGCCTTGCCCGACTGCTTCTCGAAGCGCGCGAAGTACTCCGACGCCAGCTTGCGCAGCGAGCGCCCGATGTTGGCGTAGTCGTACTCGTTGAGGTTGGCCAGCGAGACCCGGCCCGAGGCGTGCTTGCCGCCGAAGCCGCGGCCCGGCAGCAGCACGATGCCGGTCTCCTCGGCGATGCGGAACAGCGCCTCGTTGGGCTGCAGCTGGGTCACGATCCAGTCGCCGAAGCGCTCGCCGTGCATCTGGGTGGCGATCTCCTGCAGGTCGAGCAGGTGGTAGTAGCTCACCGAGTTCGGGTCGGCCGACAGCGGCAGGCCGAGCTCGCGGTAGAGCGCCTCCTTGCGCCGCTTCACGATGCGCTTCATCGCGTGCTTGTAGGCCTCGGGTTCGTCCATCAGGCAGAACAGCGAGAACATCACCATCTGCGCCTGCACCGGCGTCGACAGGCCGGCCGTGTGGTTGAGCGCCACGGTGCGGCTGTCGGCCACCAGCCGGTCGATGAACTTGAGCCGGCGCGGCTCGGTGGTGATCGAGCTGTAGCGCGCGTCGAGTTCCTTCAGCGCGGCCTCGGGCAGGGCCGCGATCTTGTGGTCGAGCACGTTGTCCTCGTGCGTGGCCACCACGCCCATGCGCCAGCCGGTGGCACCGAAGTACTTCGAGAACGAATACACGAGGATGGTGTTGCGCGGGCAGATCGCGAACAGCGAGCGGAAGTCGTCGGCGAAGGTGCCGTAGACGTCGTCGGTGAGGATGATCAGGTCGGGCCGCTGCTTCACGATGTCGGCGATGTAGCCCAGCACCTCGTCGCTGATCTTCACCGAGGGCGGGTTGCTCGGGTTGCACAGGAAGAAGGCCTTGACCTTCGGGTCGAGCAGCTTCTGCAGTTCCTTCTTCGTGTACTGCCAGCCGTTCTCGGACGGCGCGTCGATCAGCGCCTCGATCAGCTGGTAGTCGTTGAGGTGCGGGATCTCGATGTAGGGCGTGAAGATCGGCATGCCCAGCGCGATGGTGTCGCCGGGCTTGAGCAGGTTGTTCTCGCGCAGGCTGTTGAACAGGTAGGTCATGGCGGCGGTGCCGCCTTCCACCGCGTACATGTCGAACCTGCCGACGAAGGGATGGGTGCCGATCATCTCCTTGTGGATGTACTGGCCCACGATGATTTCGCTCAGCCGCAGCATGCGGTCGGGCACCGGGTAGTTGCAGCCCAGGATCGCCTCGCACATCTCGTAGATGAAGTCGCCGGCCGACAGGCCGAGCTGGTCGCGCACGTACGAGACGGCGGCCTCGATGAAGCGCACGCCGGGCCGGCCCGCGTTGGCCTTGGTGAAGATCTCGAAGCGCGCCTCGATGCCCTCGCGCTGCGGGAAGCCGCCCACGCCTTCCATGTAGACGAAGGAGCGCTCGCTCTCGGTCATGGCGAATTCGCCGAACGCGAAGAAGCCGTGGCGCGGCGTGGTCGCGAGGAAGTTCGGATTGCCGCGCCCCGCGTTGAGCATCAGGCGGTCGCCCTGGCTGGCCACCTGGATCAGCGCGTCCTTGAGTTCGAAGGGGCTCAGGCCACTGAGTTTTTTCACGTCGCCGAAATCCATGGAAAGGCTCCTTGGTTGTGAGGAAGGCAGGAAAGGAAGAAGAGGGAAGGCGTGCTCAGACCAGCGCGACGATCAGCGGCCCGAGCAGCGTGAGGAACACGTTGGCCAGCGCATAGGTGATCGCGAACGGCACGGTGGGGATCGAGTTCTCGGCCTTGTCGAGCACCTCGCCGAAGGCCGGGTTGGCGCTGCGCGAGCCGCTGAGCGCGCCCGCGAAGATCGCGGTGTTGGCATAGCGCAGCACGTAGCGGCCGAACAGCATCGTGAGAATCATCGGCACGATGGTCACGACCACGCCCACGCCGAAGATCGTGAGTCCGTGCTGCTTGACGGTCTGCACCGCCTGCAGCCCCGACGAGAGCCCGACCACCACCACGAAGCCGGCCAGGCCCAGGTCCTTGAGCAGTTGCACCGCGCTGGGCGGCAGCGCGCCGAAGGTCTGGCGCCGCGCGCGGTACCAGCCGAACAGCAGGCCCGAGAGCAGGGCGCCGCCGCCGGCACCGAGCGTGAGCGGAATGCTGCCGATCTTCGCGCTCAGCAGGCCCACCAGCAGGCCGACCACCAGGCCCGCGCCGAGGTAGACGAAGTCGGTCTTGGCGCTCGGCACGATCACGTCGCCGACGATCGCGGCCACGCGCTTGACGTCCTGCTCGGCGCCGAAGATCGTGACCACGTCGCCGGCCTGCACCACGGTGTCGGGCTGCATCGGCAGCACCTGGCCCATGCGGCTCAGCTGCACCACGAAGATGCCGTGGCGCACGCCGCCCGCGGTGGCCTCGCGGATCTGCGCCACGGTCTTGCGCTCGAAGTCCTTGTTGGTCAGCACGATGTCGCGCTTGTGCATGGTGAGTTCCATGCCCTCGACCGCGTAGACCTCCTTGCCCAGCAGCGGCGCGCTCGCCACCACCGCGTCGCGCCGGCCCACGGCCAGCACGATGTCGCCGCGGCGCAGCGCGAGCGTGGGGCTGACCTCGACGAAGCGGCCGTCGCGCTTCACGCGCTCGATGGTGATGGTGGTGGCCGGGTCGGCGTTCTCGATGTCGGCCACGGTGCGCTGCGGGTCGGCCGTGAGCTCGTAGATGCGGCCCACCAGCGAGGGCGCGGCTTCCTCCTGGTCGGCACCGAGCACCTTCACGCCGGCCTGCATCGCGGTCTCGGCCGCGATCGCGTCGTCGCGGATGGTGCGGCCCATGAACTTGGGCAGCAGGTTGACGCAGACGATGATCGCGCCGAAGGAACCGAAGACGTAGGTCACGGCATAGCCGATCGCCACGTTGGCCTGCAGCCGCGCGGTCTCGGCCGCGTCGAGGCCTAGCTTGGCGATCGCGTCGCCGGCCGTGCCGATGATGGCCGACTGCGTGAGGCCGCCGGCCGCGACGCCGGCCGCCAGGCCCTTGTCGAGCCCGAACCACTTGGCCATGACCACCACCGTGGCAAGGCCGGTGGCCGCCATCACCGCGGCCAGGATGATCTCCTTGATCGATTGCCGCCCCAGCGAGCTGAAGAACTGCGGCCCGCTCTCGAAGCCCACCGCGTAGATGAAGAGCGCGAACAGCACGGCCTTCACACCGGCATCGACCTGCACGCCGACCTGGCTCACGATCACCGCCACCAGCAGCGAGCCGGCCACGCCGCCGAGCTGGAACTTGCCGAACTTGATCTTGCCGATCCAGTAGCCGACCGCCAGCGAGAGAAAGAGCGCCATCTCGGGCGACTTCTTGAATGTTTCGTGCAGCCATTCCATGGATCAGCTCCTTCGAGGTTTCGAATTCATTTCGCCGCGTGGTGCACCAGCCCGGCCAGCGCGACGATCAGCGGTCCCATCAGCGGCAGCACCACGTTCGAGATCGCATAGGTGATGGTGTAGCCCAGCAGCGGCGTGGCATTGCCGGCCGCGTTCTGCACCGCGCTGAGGGCCGGCGTGCTGCACTGCTGGCCCGCGATCGCGCCCAGCAGCACCGGCGCCTCGAGCTTGAGCAGCCGGTGGCCGATGAACAGCGACAGGCTCGCCGGCACCACCGCCACGGCCACGCCGACCAGCGGCAGCGCCACGCCGAATTTCTTGATCAGCGCCAGCGCCTGCGGCCCCGAGGCCAGGCCGACGCAGGCGATGAAGGTGGCCAGGCCCAGGTCCTTCATCAGCGCCAGCGCATCGGGCGGCACGCTGAGCCGGTGCGGGTTCTTCGCCTGGTACCAGCCGAAGGCCAGGCCGGTGAGCAGCGCGCCGCCGCCGGTGCCGAGCGAGAACGGGATGCCGCCGAGCTTGACGCTGAAGCCGCCGATGAAGACGCCGAGCAGGATGCCCGCGGCGGCGAAGCTGATGTTGCTGCGCGTCGATGCCAGCACCCGGTCGCCGGCCAGCGGCAGCGCGCGCGCCACCTCGTCGACCGGGCCGTAGAGCTGGAGCACGTCGCCGCGCGCGAGCCGCAGGTCGCCCAGCAGCGGCATCGCATGGCGGTCGCGCGCCAGGCCCGTGACCTGCACCGAGGGCGGCAGCGCCGCGGCCAGCTCGCGCAGCTCGCGGCCGAACCACTCGCGCCGGTTCAGCACCGCCTCGGTGGTCTCGACCACCGCGTCGAAGGCCGTGGTGTCGGCGAACTCGCGGCCCAGCAGCTCGGCCACGTTGACCAGCGCCGCGCGGCGGCCGATGGCCAGCACCCGGTCGTGGGCGCGCAGCCGCAGCGCGGGTTCCACCGCCAGGCTCTGGCCGGCGCGCAGCACGCGCTCGATGTGGGCCTGGCCGCCGAGGATCGCCGCCAGCTCGCCGATCGAGCGGCCGCGTCCCGTCGTCACCTCGAACACGCGGCCGACCATCTCGGGCACCGCGCTCGCGGCGCCGGGATCGTCGCCGCCGCCGCCCATGGTCTTCCACAGGCGGTCGGCCTCGGCGCGCAGGTCCACGCGCAGCAGCAGCGGAAACACCTGGCTCGTGAAGACCACGATCGCGATCAGCCCGAACACGTAGGTGATGGAGTAGGCCGTGACCACGTTGGCCTGCAGCTGCTGCATGTCCGCCGCGGGCAGGCCGAGCTTGGAGATCGCGTCGGTGGCCGTGCCCACCACCGCCGACTCGGTGGCCGCGCCGGCCATCAGTCCGGCGGCCGTGCCCTGGTCGAGCGACAGCAGCACGGTGGCGCCCAGCACCAGCGCGAGCACCGCCACCACCTCGACCAGGCACAGCAGGCCCAGGCGCAGGCCCTTGGCGTCGAGGTTGGCGAAGAACTGCGGGCCGCCCGCATAGCCGAGCGCAAAGATGAAGAGCATGAAGAACACGTTCTTCACGCTGTCGTCGACCCGGATGCCGAGCTGGCCGACCACCAGCGCGGCGATCAGGGTGCCGCAGATGCCGCCGAGCTGGATCGGTCCGAAGCGGATGGCGCCGACGGCATGGCCGATGGCGAGCACGAGGAACAGCGCGATTTCGGGCTGGGTTTTCAGCAGTTCGACGACCTCGCCACTCACGCGTGCTTGACCTCCAGATGCTGAGTCATTCTGTCGGTAATGCGAGTAAATGCAAGTAACTGTTTCGTTTGACAGGCGTCCAAATCCTGGGCTGCGCGCCGAATCCTTGACGTTTCCTGTGCGGGTTTTCGATAACTAAATCATCTTGATTTAGTCGTTTCCTTCGCCGATAGTCCGCTGGCGCCCGGCCCGGCGACGCCCTCCGCATGGCGACCCGGCCGGATTCCGAGAACCAACAGGGCGGTCCGACCCAGCCGCCCGCCCAAGGAGAGACAACCCATGCCCCGCATCCGCTGCATCCTGGCCCTGGCGGCCGCGTCCGTCGCCGCATCCACCGCCTTCGCCGCCGGCGAACCCGTGATCGGCCTCGTCACCAAGACCGAGACCAACCCCTTCTTCGTGAAGATGAAGGAAGGCGCGCAGGAAGAGGCCAAGAAGCTCGGCGCCAAGCTGCTGTCGGGCGCGGGCAAGGCCGACGGCGACAACGCGGGCCAGATCACGGCGATGGAGAACATGATCGCGGCCGGCGCCAAGACCATCCTCATCACGCCGAGCGACGCCAAGGCCATCGTGCCGGCGATCAAGAAGGCGCGCGACAAGGGGATCATGGTGATCGCGCTCGACAGCCCGGCCGATCCGCCCGAGGCCACCGACGCGCTGTTCGCCACCAACAACTACACGGCCGGCGTGCTGATCGGCGAATACGCCAAGGCCGCGATGGCCGGCAAGACGCCGAAGATCGTCGCGCTCGACCTGCTGCCGGGCCACCCGGTGGGCGCGCAGCGCCACAACGGCTTCATGAAGGGCTTCGGGCTGCCGGCCAACGACGCCAAGTCGAACGAGCTCTCGAAGGCGCCCGAGATCGTCTGCATGGCCGACAGCTTCGGCGACCAGGCCAAGGCCCAGACCGTGATGGAGAACTGCCTGCAGAAGGCGCCTGACGTGAACCTGGTCTACACCATCAACGAGCCCGCCGCGGCCGGTGCCTACAACGCGCTCAAGCGCGCGGGCAAGGAGAAGGGCGTGCTGATCGTCTCGGTCGACGGCGGCTGCCAGGGCATCAAGGACACCAACGCCGGCATCATCGCCGCGACCTCGCAGCAGTACCCGCTGAAGATGGCCGCGATGGGCGTGGCGGCGGGCGTCGAATTCGCCAAGACCGGCAAGAAGGCCTCGGGCTACGTCGACACCGGCGTGACCCTGATCGCGGGCAAGAGCGTGGCCGGCGTCGAGAGCAAGGACACCAAGACCGGCGCCGAGCTGTGCTGGGGCAAGAAGTAACCAGCCCGCCCCAGGGAGGCACATCGATGGCGAAATCCGCAACGCACCACATCCCGTGGGGCGCCCTCGGGCCGTGGCTGGCCCTGCTGGGTGCCTGCATCTTCTTCGCGACCCAGTCCGACCGCTTTATCACCGGCGGCAACCTCTCGCTGATCCTGCAGCAGGTGATGGTGGTGGGCGTGATCGCGATCGGCCAGACGCTGATCATCCTCACGGCCGGCATCGACCTGTCCTGCGGCATGGTGATGGCGCTGGGCGGCATCATCATGACCAAGTTCGCCACCGAGCTCGGCCTGCCGGTGCCGGTGGCCATCCTCTGCGGCATCGGCGTGACCACGCTGTTCGGCCTGCTCAACGGCCTGCTGGTCACGCGCATCAAGCTGCCGCCCTTCATCGTGACGCTGGGCACGCTGAACATCGCGTTCGCGATCACGCAGCTGTATTCGTCCTCGCAGACCATCACCGACCTGCCGGCCGGCCTCACGGGCCTGGGCACCACCTTCACCATCGGCAGCGCCGAGGTGGCGTGGGGCTCGGTGCTGATGGTGGCGCTCTACGGCCTCGCCTGGTTCGTGCTGCGCGAGACCGGCGCCGGCCGCCACATCTACGCGGTGGGCAACAACGCCGAGGCCACGCGGCTGGTCGGCATCCCGACGCAGCGCGTGCTGCTGGGCGTGTACGTGGCCGCGGGCGTGCTCTACGGCATCGCCTCGCTGCTGTCGGTGGCGCGCACCGGCGTGGGCGACCCGAACGCGGGCCAGACCGAGAACCTCGACGCCATCACGGCCGTGGTGCTGGGCGGCACCAGCCTGTTCGGCGGGCGCGGCATCGTGCTCGGCTCGCTGATCGGCGTGCTGATCGTGGGCGTGTTCCGCAACGGGCTCACCTTGATGGGCGTGTCGTCGATCTACCAGGTGCTGGTGACGGGCGTGCTCGTGATCCTCGCGGTGGCGGCCGACCAGCTCTCGCGCAAGGGGGCCCGCTGATGAACGCCGTGACGAACCCGAAGGTGGTGATGCAGGCCCAGGGCCTGGTGAAGCGCTACGGCCAGGTCACCGCGCTCGACGGTGTCGACTTCGAGCTGCGCGAGGGCGAGATCCTCGCGGTGATCGGCGACAACGGCGCGGGCAAGTCCTCGCTGATCAAGGCGCTGTCGGGCGCGATCGTGCCCGACGAGGGCCAGATCCTGCTCGACGGCCAGCCGGTGCAGTTCCGCAATCCGCTCGACGCGCGGCGCGCCGGCATCGAGACCGTCTACCAGGACCTGGCCGTCGCGCCCGCGATGACCATCTACGAGAACCTGTTCCTCGGCCGCGAGCTGCGCCGCTCCGGCTTCCTCGGCAACGTGCTGCGCATGCTCGACAAGAAGAAGATGCTGCTGGAGAGCGCGGCCCGCATGGCGGACCTCAAGGTCGGCATCCAGTCGATGACGCAGGCGGTCGAGACCCTCTCGGGCGGCCAGCGCCAGTGCGTGGCGGTGGCGCGCAGCGCGGCCTTCGCGCGCCACGTGGTCATCATGGACGAGCCCACCGCCGCGCTCGGCGTGAAGGAGGGCAACATGGTGCTCGAGCTGATCCGCCGCGTGCGCGACCGCGGCCTGCCCGTGGTGCTGATCAGCCACAACATGCCGCACGTGTTCGAGGTCGCCGACCGCATCCACGTCGCTCGCCTGGGCAAGCGCGCCGCCGTGCTCGATCCGAAGAAGATCAGCATGAGCGACACCGTCGCCGTGATGACCGGCGCCATGCTGCCGAGCGCCTTGCCCGCGGAGGCGCATGCCTGATGCCGCGCCCGCCGCGCGCATGCCCGACCTGCTGCGCCCGCGCGGCTCGAACCAGGTCGGCATGCGCCAGTTCAACGAGCGCACCGTGCTGCAGGCGCTGCGCGTGCACGGCAGCCTGCCCAAGGCCGACCTCGCGCGCCTCACCGGCCTGAGCGCGCAGACCATCGGGCTGATCACCGCACGGCTCGAGGAGGACGGGCTGATCGTCAAGCAGAGCCGCGTGCGCGGCCGCATCGGCCAGCCCTCGGTGCCGCTCGCGCTCAACCCCGACGGCGCCTTCGCGATCGGCGTCAAGGTCGGCCGGCGCGGCGCCGAATGGCTGCTGATCGACTTCACGGCCCAGGTGCGCGAGCGCCATGTGATGGCCTACGACTTTCCCGATGCCGAAGCGCTGCTGCCCGCGATCGCGCAGCACACCCACCGGTTGCGCGATGGCCTCGGTCCGCTGGCCCCGCGTACCGTCGGCGTGGGGCTCGCCGCGCCGTTCCTGCTCGGCGGCTGGCACCGCACGCTCGGGCTGTCGAAGGCGCAGTCCGACCTGTGGAACGGCATGGACCTGGGCGCCGAGGTGCGCCAGCGCACCGACCTGCCGGTGATCTTCGCGCGCGACACGGTCGCGGCCTGCGTGGCCGAGCTGGTGAGCGGGCGCGGCCACGACCTGAAGAGCTTTCTCTACGTGTTCGTCGACACCTTCGTCGGCGGCGGCCTGGTGCTCAACTCGCACCTGCACGGCGGCGCGCACGGCAATGCCGGCGCGCTCGCCTCGCTGCCGATGCAGCGCGTGCGCGGCGCCGAGCGCGATGGCGATGCCGACGCGGCGCCGCCGCAGCTGATCGCCGAGGCCTCGCTGTGGGAGCTCGAGCAGCGGCTGCAGCGCGAGGGCGTCGACCCCGACGCGGCCTACGACGAGCGCGCGCTGCAGCCGCCGTTCGCCGATGCCACCGCGGCCTGGCTCGCCTCGGCCGCCGAGGCGCTGGCCCATGCGATCGCGAGCGGCACCGCGATGCTCGACCTGGCCGACGTGGTGATGGACGGCTCGATGTCGCGCCCGCTGCAGCAGGCGCTGCTCGAGGCCACGCGCGCCGCGCTCGACGGCTGCAACTGGGAGGGCCTGTGGCGCCCGCAGCTGCACGGCGGGCGCGTCGGCGCGCAGGCCTGCGCGCTGGGCGGCGCGATGCTGCCGCTGCACGCCAACTTCGCCCCCGACCACGACGTGTTCCTCAAGGCCGGCTGAGAGGGTGTATTTGAAATGATCTACGCGGCCAGCCTAGTAGCGAGGATACGTGCTTCAGCGAGCCAGACCCAAGCGACAGGTGCCCAATT
>NZ_FOWG01000033.1:0-2874 GCF_900115375.1 Variovorax sp. PDC80
GATGACGTTGAGCAGGCCGAAGATGACGGCCAGCCCGAGGCTCAGGATGGCATAGAAGGAGCCGTTGACCAGCCCCAGGAGGAGCTGGCTCAACAAGGCGGGAAGGGAAATGGTCATAGGGGATTCAGCAGGCGCGGGCCCGAGCGGGTCCGCGGGGGTCGGTCATTTCCAGAGCGCGCACTTGCTCTCGGCCTTGGTCGTGAAGACCTGGTCGCCCGGCAGCTTGGCCACGACCTTGTAGTAGTCCCAGGGCTGGCGCGACTCGGACGGCGCCTTGACCTGCATCAGGTACATGTCGTGCACGAAGCGGCCGTCGGCACGCACTGTGCCCTTCGCGTAGAAGTCGTCGATGGGCATCTTCTTGATCTGCTCCATCACCTTGTCGGCATCGGTGGTCTTGGCCGCCTGCACCGCCTTCAGGTAGGTCATGGTGGCCGAGTAGTCGGCGGCCTGGATGTCGGTGGGCATGCGCTTGGTCTTGTCGAAGAACTTGCGGCCGAAGGCGCGCGTGCGTTCGTCGAGGTTCCAGTCCCAGCTGGTGGTGAGCAGCAGACCCTCGGTGTTCTTCAGGCCCAGGCTGTGGATGTCGGTGATGAACACCAGCAGGCCGGCCATCTTCATCGACTTGGTGATGCCGAATTCCTTGGCCGCCTTGATCGCGTTGATGGTGTCGCCGCCAGCATTGGCAAGACCCAGGATCTGCGCCTTGGAGTTCTGCGCCTGCAGCAGGAAGGACGAGAAGTCGGACGCATTGAGCGGATGCTTGACGCCGCCCACCACGGTGCCGCCCTTCTCCTTCACCACCTTCGCGGTGTCGGCCTCGAGCGCGGCGCCGAAGGCGTAGTCGGCGGTCAGGAAGAACCAGTTCTTGCCGCCCTGCTCCACCACGGCGCCGCCGGTGCCCTTGGCGAGCGCGACGGTGTCGTAGGCGTAGTGCACGGTGTAGGGGCTGCACTGCTCGTTGGTGAGCGCCGAGGTGCCGGCGCCGTTGACCACGAACACGCGCTTCTTCTCCTGCGCCACCTTGGCCATCGCGAGACCCGTGCCCGAGTTGGTGCCGCCGAACAGCATGGTCAGGCCCTGCGTGTCGATCCACTCGCGGGCCTTCGAGGCCGCGATGTCGGCCTTGTTCTGGTGGTCGGCGGTCAGCAGTTCGATCGGCAGGCCGTTGACCTTGCCGCCGAAGTCGTCGATGGCCATCTGGATCGCCACCGCGCCATTCTTGCCCTCCACGTCGGCGTAGAGACTGGACATGTCGGTGACGAAACCGATCTTGACCTTGTCCTGCGCCTGGGCGGCGCCCGCCGCCACGAAGGCAGTGGCGAGCAGACAGGCGGAAGCGATGGCGCTGCGTTTCATGGTGGTGATCCTCGTGGTGGTCTCGTGTTCTTCGGCGGGGCGGTCTCAGGCGCTCGTCACTTCCAGAGCGCGCACTTGGTTTCGGCCTTGGTCGTGAAGACCTGGTCGCCCGGCAGGGTCTTGAGCACCTTCAGGTAGTCCCAGGGCTTCTTCGACTCGGCCGGCGACTTCGCTTCCACCAGGTACATGTCGTGGATGAAGCTGCCGTCGGCGCGGATCTGGCCCTTGCCGTAGAAGTCGTCGATCTTCATGCTCTTGAGCTGCGCCATCACCTTGTCGGAATCGGTGGTCTTGGCAGCGGCCACGGCCTTCAGGTAGGTCATCGTGGCCGAGTAGTCGGCGGCCTGCACGTCGGTCGGCATGCGCTTGGTCTTCTCGAAGAAGCGGTTGGCGAACTTGCGCGTGTCGTCGTTGAGGTCCCAGTACCAGCTCGTGGTGTGCAGCAGGCCTTCGGTGTTCTTGAGACCCAGGCTGTGGATGTCGCTGAGGAACACCAGCAGGCCGGCGGTCTTCATCGACTTGTTGATGCCGAATTCCTTCGCGGCCTTGATCGCGTTGATCGTGTCGCCGCCGGCATTGGCCAGGCCCAGGATCTGCGCCTTGGAGTTCTGCGCCTGCAGCAGGAAGGACGAGAAGTCCGAAGCGTTGAGCGGATGGCGCACCGAGCCCACCACCGAGCCGCCCTTCTCCTTCACCACCTTGGTGGTGTCGGCTTCGAGCGCATGGCCGAAGGCGTAGTCGGCGGTCAGGAAGAACCAGCTCTTGCCGCCGCGATCGACCACCGCCGCGCCCGTGCCCTTGGCCAGCGCGACCGTGTCGTAGGCGTAGTGGATGGTGTAGGGGCTGCACTGCTCGTTGGTCAGCACCGAGCTGCCCGCGCCGTTGTTGAAGTACACGCGCTTCTTCTCCTCGGCCACCTTGGCCGTGGCCAGCGCCACGCCCGAGTTGGTGCCGCCGAAGACCATGGTCACGCCGGCGGTGTCGATCCATTCGCGCGCCTTCGAGGCGGCGATGTCGGCCTTGTTCTGGTGGTCGGCCGTCAGCAGCTCGATCGGCTGGCCCAGCACCTTGCCGCCGAAGTCGTCGATGGCCATCTGGATGGCGGTGGCGCCACCCTTGCCTTCGAGGTCGGCGTACAGGCTCGACAGGTCGGTGACGAAGCCGATCTTGACCTTTTCCTGGGCCTGCGCGCCGGTGGCTGCGAGGGCGAGGACGGCGATGGCACCAGCGATGAGGCCGAGTTTCTTTTGCATGCGAAGTCTCCTGAAAGAATCTTTGTGAGATGAGGACGGGAACGTCGGGGTCTTGTGGACGGGAGGGGAAAAAGGTTCAGACGCCCAGCAGCTCGTTGAGCACCGGCATCTTGGCTTCGAGTTCCGCGGCGCCGAATTTCTCGACGATGCGGCCGTGCTCCATCACATAGAAGCGATCGGCCAGCGGCGCCGCGAAGCGGAAGTTCTGCTCCACCATCACGATGGTGTAGCCCTTGGAACGCAAGGTCGTGATCATTCGCGC
>NZ_FOWG01000024.1:0-62206 GCF_900115375.1 Variovorax sp. PDC80
TCGCGTCGTCGTCCCCACTCGTCACCTCCTGCGTTGCAGCATTGCGTATGGGACGAGGATAACGTGTGAGTGTTTATTTCAAATACACCCTCTGAGGGCAGGACACGCAAGCGCGGCCATCGCACCGGCGGCGCTCGCGGCGTCCTACAGCCGCGCATTGTCGGCGCTGGCACAACGGGCCTGTCTACACCACGCAACCACCATGCCGGACACAGCATCCTCCGCGAGACGGCCTCCGTCCAAGCCCACGCCGATCGCGAACGGGCTGGTCTACGTGAACCCCGACATGCCGGGCATCCGGCGCCTGCGGCACGGCGCGAAGTTCCGCTACCGCGACGCGCGCGGCCAGTGGGTGCGCGACGTGGATGAACTCTCGCGCATCCGCATGCTGGCGATTCCGCCGGCCTACGACGAGGTGTGGATCTGCCCGCTGCCCAACGGTCACCTGCAGGCCACCGGCCTCGACGCGCGCGGCCGCAAGCAGTACCGCTACCACGCCGACTGGCGGGCGCTGAAAGACGAGACCAAGTTCGACCGGCTCGAGGCCTTCGCGCGCGCGCTGCCGCGCATCCGCGCGCGGGTGCAGCGCGACCTGCAGGCCGGCAAGGGCACGGGCGCGCCGGCGCGGCCCCAGGTGCTGGCCGCGCTGGTGCGGCTGCTCGACACCACGCTGATGCGCGTGGGCAACGAGGAGTACGCGAGCAGCAACGGTTCCTACGGCCTCACCACGCTGCGCAACCGGCATGCGGCGGTGAAGGGCGCGGCGCTGAACCTGCGCTTTCGCGGCAAGAGCGGCGTGATGCACGAGGCCACGCTCGAGGACCCGCGCGTGGCGAAAATCGTGCGCGGCTGCCAGCAACTGCCGGGACAGGCGCTGTTCCAGTACGTGGGCGAGGACGGCGAGCCGCACAGCGTCTCGTCGACCGACGTCAACGACTACCTCGGCGAGGTGGTCGAGGGCCAGAAGGGCCTGGACGGCGAGCGCTTCACCGCCAAGGACTTCCGCACCTGGCATGGCACGGTGCAGGCGTTGGAGCTCACGCGGCTGGCCTGCGAGCCGGGCCGGGTCGCCTCGGACGGCAGCCGCTACACCGCGAAGGACATCCTCGCGACCGTGGCGCGCCAGCTCGGCAACACGCCCGCGGTCTGCAAGAAGGCCTATGTGCATCCTGCCGTGCTGTCGCTGGGCAGCGCGCTCGCGAGCAACGAGGCTGATGCGACGTCCGCCCTGCTCGAACGCATCGCGGGGCGCCGCAGTGCGCGGCCCTCGCGCGGACTGCATGCGGCGGAACGGCGGCTGCTGGGCTTCCTGCAGGCGCATCGGCGCGAAGCCCAGGCCGCGACGCGGCTGCGCAAGAGCGCCAAGCCCGCATCGGGTTCGATGGCCTCGAAGAAGGAAACGAAGCACGCACCGTTGCCGGTGCGCAAGGCCGCGCCCGCGCGGCCGCGTGCTCAGCCCGCGCCGAGCGAGAAGCGCACGCTGTCGCGCTCGAGCGCGATGCGGTAGCCGAGGTCCTCGGCCAGGCTCTGCAGCGCGACCGCGTCGATGGCCAGCGCGCGCGGCGCGCGGTGCGCATCGAGCACGGGATTGACGGCGCTGGCCTCGCGCGGCAGTGCCGCGAAGCGCAGGCCCTCGGAGCCATCGACCTCGATCCGGATCGCGCCAGCCTCGGGCGCGCCGTCGTGCAGGTAGCCGAGCGCGCCGAGGAACAGGTAGCGCAGCGCGGCCGCCGCGGGCCAGCGCTTCTCGTCCTCGCCGGCGGCGAGCGCATCGTCCACCTCGAGCGACACGCCATGCAGGTCGAAGGCGGCGCGCATCAGCGCGACGCAGCGCGCCACCAGCGCGGCGCGCGTGATGCCGTCGTCGGTGGTCGCCAGTTCCCAGTCGCGCAGCGAGCGGATGCCCTCGACCAGTTCGGACACCTGGCCGTCGACCAGGCCCATGCGTTCCTCGCTGACGGCGCGGTCGATCGTCTCGGCGCCGAGCTGGCGCTTGAGCATCAGCAGCGCCATGCGGATCACCGACACCGGCGCCGCCATGTCGTGGCGCAGCGCGGGCAAGGCGCGGGTCAGCAGTTCGTGGCGCACGCCGGCGGCGATCCAGCTGCGGGCTCCGGGAGAGCTCTTCATCGCGCCACGGCTCCGGCCGCGGGAGCGGCTTGCAAGGAACGATGCCCGAGCGTCGGGCCAGGGAGGGAAGCGAGGAAGGGGGGGAGGTTCAAGGGAAATGTCCCGGTGCGAGGCAAGCGACAGAGTATCGGCCGCGCCTCGTCGCCCGGGTGTAGGAACCTGCCTACGCAGGTTCCCGTTCACCGGCGCTCAGGGCTTGCCGAGGTAGGTCCGCACGTCCTTGACCTCGACGCCGGCGGCCGCGACCGCCGAGCGCAGCTGCGCTTCGGTCACGCCCAGGGTCTGGGTCCAGTAGCGCATCTCGTGCGCCTCGTTCACGTTGATGCGCGAGCGGTCGGGCTGTCCGCGCTTGCTCAGGTCGTCTGCCATGGTGCTGTCCTCCAGGATGGTTCAGGGAATGGGCAGCAGATTGCGTCCGTTCGATGAAGGCGCCGGAAAGACCGCAGCGCGTCCCGTTGCAGGACATGTCCGAAGCGCGGCGAGTCGCGCGCAATCGACGGCCGCGACCGGGCATCCGCCTTGGCCGAAGGGAGGCTTCCGAAATCCGAGAGACGCGCGCCGCGCGCGCGGATAGATTCAGGCGATGCACAGCAACGACACCCGCTTCCCCGACATCCGCGACGCCGTGCGCGACCTCTGCGCGCAGTTTCCCGACGAATACTTCCGCAAGATCGACGAGGCGCGCGGCTATCCCGCCGAGTTCGTGGACGCGCTCACCCAGGCCGGCTGGATGGCCGCGCTGATCCCGCAGGCGTACGGCGGCTCGGGCCTGGGCCTGACCGAGGCCTCGGTGATCATGGAAGAGATCAACCGCTGCGGCGGCAACTCGGGCGCCTGCCATGGCCAGATGTACAACATGGGCACGCTGCTGCGCCATGGCAGCGAGGCGCAGAAGCAGCGGTACCTGCCGAAGATCGCGAGCGGCGAACTGCGGCTGCAGTCGATGGGCGTGACCGAGCCCACCACGGGCACCGACACCACGAAGATCAAGACGACGGCGGTGAAGAAGGGCGACCGCTATGTCGTCAACGGCCAGAAGGTGTGGATCTCGCGCATCCAGCATTCCGACCTGATGATCCTGCTGGCGCGCACCACGCCGCTGGCCGAGGTGAAGAAGAAATCCGAGGGCATGTCGATCTTCATCGTCGACCTGCGCGAGGCCATCGGCCAGGGCATGACGGTGCGGCCGATCCTCAACATGGTGAACCACGAGACCAACGAGCTGTTCTTCGAGAACCTCGAGATCCCGGCCGAGAACCTGATCGGCGAGGAAGGCCAGGGCTTCAAGTACATCCTCGACGGGCTCAATGCCGAGCGCACGCTGATCGCGGCCGAATGCATCGGCGACGGCTACTGGTTCATCGACAAGGTGACGGCCTATGCCAAGGAGCGCGTGGTGTTCGGTCGCCCGATCGGCCAGAACCAGGGCGTGCAGTTCCCGATCGCCGAGGCCTTCATCGAGGTCGAGGCCGCGAACCTGATGCGCTACGAGGCCTGCCGCCTGTTCGACGCACGCGAGCCCTGCGGCGCGCAGGCCAACATGGCGAAGTACCTCGCGGCCAAGGCGAGCTGGGAAGCGGCGAACGCCTGCCTGCAGTTCCACGGCGGCTTCGGCTTCGCCTGCGAATACGACATCGAGCGCAAGTTCCGCGAGACGCGGCTCTACCAGGTGGCGCCGATCTCGACCAACCTGATCCTCAGCTATGTGGCCGAGCACATGCTCGGCCTGCCGCGTTCGTTCTGAGCGACGGGTCCGCCGCCGTCGTCTCAATCGAACAGCCGGCCATTGCCGGGCGAGCGCGCATCGAGCCCGGCCTTGCGCACCAGGTCGCGAAAGCCCGCGGGCGAACTCGAGACCACGGGCACCTGCAGCATCGACTCGAGTTCGCGCACGGCGTCGAGCGTGACGAGCCCGCCGCAGGAGATGAGGATGCCGTCCGCCCCCGGCCGGGCCTCGAACACCCGGCGGCCCAGGTCCACCAGCACCTGCGTGCCGACCTGGCCGACCTGCTGCACATCGGAGATCGACAGGCCTTCGATGGCCAGGGGTTCGAAGTCGCTCTGTTCGAGGTAGCGCCGCAGCTGCACATTGACCTCGTCGATGTAGGCGGTGGCCACGGCGACGCGCTTCACGCCGAGGCCGCGCAGTCCTTCGACGATGGCGTTGCTCATGGTGGTGCAGGGCAGGCCGGTGGCGCGCGACATCTCGACTTCGAGTTGCCGGTTGAAGGCGGCACCGCGGAAGAAGCTCAGCGAGGTGCCCATGAGGGAAATGGCGCTGACGCCCTCCTCCTTGAGTTCCAGCGCCTTGTCGATCACCGAGTCGATGACCTCGGTGTAGCCGCGCGTCGAGATTTCTCCGAGACCCAGGCCGCGTGCGCTGAAGCGGATGCGGGTGCCGTAGAGAAGCGGGCCGTCGATGGGGACTTCGCCTGCTTTCGGGGGGACTATGAGGCCCAGGTGGGTCATTTTTGGTTGCCTTCGTTTTTAGGGTTCGGGGTGCGTGCACAGGACAGCGGGTACTTCCCTCCGCGAATGTCCCCCGGCCTGCGGCCTCCTCCTTTATTTCGCTGCGGGAAGCACCCACTGCCCTGTGCACGGGAGGCGCAGTGGTGGTGCCGGCGGTTCAACAACGATTGCGTCCAGGCTCACGTCGATGGGGTACTCCCCGCAGCGAAATAAAGGAGGAGCCGAAGGCGGGGGACATTCGCGGAGGGGAGTACCCCATCGGCGTGAGCCCGCCCCGGACAACAAACGCCCAAAAAATCACCCCCCATCCGCCACGATCCGCTGCTCCGTGATGATGCGTTTCCACCGCACCGTCTCCTCGGCCATGTCCTTGCCAAGCTGCGCCGGCGTGGCATAGGCCCGCAAGGTCCCCTGCGCCGCCGCGGCAGTTCCAGCATCAGGCGCATCGAGCACCGTCTTCACGGCGGCAGAGAACCGGTCGACGATCTCGTTGGGCGTTCCAGCAGGCGCGAGCACGAAGATGCGCGGCGCCACATCGAACCCCGGCAGCGCATCGGCCAGTGGGGCAATGCTCTCGGCCCCTTCGAGCTTCGCGCTGTTCATCAACGCCACCGCGCGCAACTTGCCGGCCTTGGCCTGCGCCATCGCTGCCGTGGCGCTGACCACGCCGATCGGCACCTGGCCGCCGATCACGTCGGGCACGATCTGCGCGGCGCCGCGGTACGGCACATGCACCACGAAACTGCCGGTGGACTGCTTGAGCATCTCGAAGCCCAGGTGCTGCACCGTGCCCACGCCCGAGGTCGCGAACGAGAAACGGCCCGGGTTCGCCTTGAGCTGGGCGACGAACTCCGCCGGTGTCTTCGCGGGGAAGTCGTTGCCCGTGACGATCATCAGCGGCGAGACGAAGGCACCGGCCACGGGCTTGAAGCTGGTGAGCGGATCGATCGCGATCTTCGGCTGCAGCAGCTTGGCGATCAGCAGGGCGCTGTCGCCCATCATCAGCGTGTAGCCATCGGGCGGCGCCTTGGCGACGAAGTCGGCCGCGATGAGTCCGGTGGCGCCGGTGCGGTTCTCCACCAGCACCTGCTGGCCCAGCACCGCGGGCAGGCGCGCGCTCAACAGGCGCGCCACGGCATCGACGCCGCCGCCGGCCGAATAGCCGACGATGAGGCGGATCGGCTTGTCGGGGTACTTCTGGGCCCAGGCCACGGGCGCCGCGAGCAGGCCCGCGAGGCCGAGGGCCGTTGCCGCGCGCAAGGCCTGCCGGCGCCGGCGAAGGATCGTGGATGTTGTTCTCATCGTTCAGGCCTTGCCCTTGCCGCGCGAGGTCGGCAGCTTCGCGAGTTCGCGCACGCGCTCGGCGTTGGGCGCGAAACCCAGGCCCGGCGTCTCGGGCAGCGTGAGCCAGCCCTGCTCGGGCACCGGCAAGCCGTCGAAGATCTGCTGCAGCATCTTCACCGCCACGTAGTGGTACTCGACCAGCCCGCCGTTCGACACGCCCGCATGCAGGTGCATGTTGTGGAAGGGCCAGGCGCCGCCGTTGTCGATCGGCACGTTGAAGGCCTGCGCCATGCCCGCGATCTTCAAGCACTGCGAATAGCCGCCCGAGATCGTCACGTTGGGCTGCAGCACGTCGGCCGCCTGGTTCACCAGCAGGTCGCGGAAGCGGAAGGCCAGGCCCTCGTTCTGCCCGCAGGCCAGCGGGATGCTCGTGCGCGCGCGCAGCTGGGCCATCTGGCGCACGTCGTTCTGCGTCAGCGGCTCCTCGAAGAAGCTGATGCCGTAGGGCTCGATGCGGCGCGCGAGCTCGCTCGCATGGAACAGGTCGAGGCCGCAGTTGGCGTCGACATAGAGCTTCACCTCGGGGCCGACCGCCTCGCGCACCGCGGCGACGCGGCGCACGTCCTCGGCGATCACCTCGTCGATCGGCCGCGGCTCGTCGCGGCGCGCGAGCGCATGGCCGCCGACGGTCATCTTCAGGCGGCGAAAGCCCTGCTCTACCCACAGCTTGGCGGCGGCCGCGAGCTGGTCGCGCTCGAAGAAGCCGAAGCCGAAGGTCGCATACACCGGCACCTTGGCGCGCGCACCGCCGAGCAGGCGCCACAGCGGCTGGCCCAGCGCCCTCGCCTTCAGGTCCCACAGCGCGATGTCGAGCGCGGCGATGGCATGGCTTGCATAGCCGGTCTGGCCGCGCGGCGAGAGCAGCCAGTAGAGCTTGTCCCACAGGCGCTCGGTGGCCATCGGGTCTTCGCCGATCAGCGCCGGGCCGGCCACCTCGCGCACCGCGGCGGCGATGATCTCCTCCTCGGTGATGGCGGTCATGCCGTGGCCGACGAGGCCGGTGTCGGTCTCGATCTCGGTCAGGCACAGCGACAGCGAGGTCTTCCTGTCGAGCCCCAGCACGTCGATGGCGACGGGAATGTTCAGCGGCGTGGCGCTGACGCGAACGATCTTCAAAATTGTCTCCTTCGTTGTGCGCGCATCTTTGCGCGCGCCCCGGAGGAGAACAATTCGTTTTTGGCGGGAGCGAGGCTTCGCGCGGCGCGAAGCCTCTTGCTTCAGTCGGGCCGGCTCAGGTGCTCCAGCACCGAGCGCGCGGCCACCGTCAGGTCCTGCTGCCGGCGCACGCACAGCAGGTGGCGGCGCACGGCCCAGGGGGCATCGAGCTTGAGGCAGCGCAGCTTGAGGATCTGCAGCTGCGGCAGGATGGCCGCATAGGGCAGCACGCCGATGCCCGCGCCCTGCTCCACCATGCGGCACACCATGTCGAAGCTGCCGACCTGCATGCGCACCTTGAGCGGCACCTGCGCCTCGAGCGCGGCGCTCAGCAGCACGCGGTGCAGCGCCGTGCCTTCGCGCACCACGATGTGCTCGTGGCGCAGCACTTCGTCCGCGCCGATGCGCTTGCGCCGGCCCAGCGGATGGTCGCGCGCCACCACCACGGCCAGTTCGTCGCTGCGGTAGGGCAGGCATTCGAGCGGATCGGCCGGCGTGTTGCCCTCGATCACGCCGATGTCGGCCAGGCCGGCCTGCACCGCCTTCACCACCTCGGTGCTCGCGCGCTCCTGCAGGTCGATCTTGAGCACCGGATGCAGCCGCAGGAAGGAGCCGATCTGCGCCGGCAGGAACTGCGCGATGGTCGAGGCATTGGCCGTGATGCTGACCACGCCCGCCACGCCCTGCTGGAAGTCGTCGAGCTCGGCGCCGAGCCGGTCCATGGCCGAGAGCACGGCGCGCGCATGCAGCAGCAGCCCATGGCCGGCCGACGTGAGCGTGACGCCGCGCGCATGGCGCACGAACAGCGGCAGCCGCGCGCGCGCCTCGAGGTCGGAGATGCGCTTGCTCGCGGCCGCGAGCGCGATGTGGCAGCGCTTGGCGCCCTCGCTGATGCTGCCGTGGTCGGCCACCGCCACGAACAGGCGCAGCGAACGGGTGTCGGGGGTCATGCGGGCAGGATGCCACACGGGCCGGGCGCCCCTCGCGAGCGGCCGCGGAAAAAGAAAAAGGCCGCTGGGGACAGCGGCCTTTTCTTTCGTCTTCGCTTGCGTTCTGCGGCGGGTCTTGCGGACCCTTCGAAGAAGCAAAAAATTTGGAGCGGGAAAAGAGTCTCGAACTCTCGACCTCAACCTTGGCAAGGTTGCGCTCTACCAACTGAGCTATTCCCGCGAAGCCTCAGATTATATGCCCCAAAAACACAGTTTTTGAATCCGGGCAAAAAAATCTTCAAAAAACTTCGGCGACACCGGTCCGACTACTGGCGCGCCGTGCGCACGTTGGCCGGCAGCGCCTGCGGCCAGCTGGTGCGGAACGGGTTGATGTCGAGCCCGCCGCGCCGGGTGTAGCGCGCATACACCGTGAGCTTGGTCGGGTGGCAGTGCTTCCAGATGTCGGTGAACATGCGCTCGACGCAGGGCTCGTGGAATTCGTTGTGGTTGCGAAAGCTCACGATGTAGGCGAGCAGCCCCGCCTGGTCGATCGGCGGGCCGCTGTAGCGGACCTGCACGCTGCCCCAGTCGGGCTGGCCCGTGACCAGGCAGTTGCTCTTGAGCAGCCGGCTGGTCAGCGTCTCGGTCACCGGCACCTGCGTGGCGTCGCTCGAGAGCAGCTCGGGCGCGGGCTGGTAGTGCGTGCACTCGATGTCGAGCCGGTCGAGGTCCAGGCCGTCGAGCTCGTGCACCGGCTCGCGGTCGAACAGCTCGGGCGCGACCAGCTTCACGCCGATGCCCGCCGCGCGGTCGCTGCCGCGCCACAGCGCCTCGGCCAGGTCGGTGCGCAGGCGCTCGCGCACGGCCTCGGCGTCGACGAAGGCGGTGTTGTTGAAGCTGTTGAGGTAGAGCTTGAAGCTCTTGCTCTCGATGATGTTGGGCGTTTCGCAGGGCACGGTGAAGTGCGCAATCGCGAGCTGCGGCTTGCCGCGCGGGTTGAGCCAGCTCAGTTCGAAGGCGGTCCAGAGGTCGGCGCCGAAGAAGGGCAAGGCGCCGGCCGCGATGCCCATGGCCTCGCGCTGGGTGGCGCGGGCGATCGGGAACAGCAGCGTGGGGTCGTAGCGGTCGGCGTAGGCCGAGGCGCGGCCGAGCTGGGACTGCTCGGGCGTGTTGGGGTTGGGGGTGTGGGAGGCGTCGTGGCTCATGGATGGCGGGATGGCGTCGCGTTCAGGAACGGGACGATGTGTCTGGCAAGGATGGCGCAGACCTCGGGCGGGAGGTCGTGGCCCATGCCGGGAATGGGCACGAACTGCGCGCCGGGGATGCGGCGCGCCGTGTCCTGGCCGCAGGCGATCGGCACCAGTGCGTCGGGCTCGCCGTGCAGCACCAGGGTCGGGCACTGGATGCGGCCCAGCAGCTCGGGGCGCTCGGTGTCGGCGCCGATGGCCAGCATCTGGCGGAACATGCCGGCCGGATGGTAGGCGCGGCGCATGGAAAAGCGCAGGCGCTCGGCCAGCGCCTCGTCGGTCTGCGGATAGGCCGGACTCTGGATCAGGCGCAGCAGGCGGATGCTGTGCGCGATCAGCTCGTCCTCGCCGCGGCCCAGCGGGCGCCGCAGCAGCATCGCGGCCACCTCGCGGCGCGGACCGGGCAGGCCGCGCGCGCCGCTCGAGCTCATGATGCTCACGAGGCTCTGCACGCGAGAGGGCGCGGTCGCCGCCATGCGCTGCGCGATCATGCCGCCCATCGAGGCGCCAACCACATGCGCCTGCGCGATGCCCAACGCGTCGAGCACGCCGAGCGAATCGGCCGCCATGTCCTGCAGCGTGTAGGCCGAGCGCACCGGCAGGCCCAGGCGCAGCCGGATGCTCTCCCAGACGATGTTGCCCACGCCCTTGTGGTCGAAGCCTTCGCTCAGGCCGATGTCGCGGTTGTCGTGGCGCAGCACGCGAAAGCCGGCGTCGACCAGCGGCTGCACGAAATCGCGCGGCCAGGCCACGAGCTGCATGCCCAGGCCCATCACCAGCAGGATCACCGGGCGGCCCTCGCCACCGGTGTCGTCGACTTCGATCTGCAATCCGTTGGCCTGGACCTTCATCGTGGCTTTCGTAGCTTTTTAGCGTTGCGGGCTAGCGGAACTCGCGCTCGCGCAGCCACTTGGTGGCGACCCACTTCTCGCCCGCGACCACGGGCGCGCCGCCGTGCAGCGTGCGGGTGGCGGGATCGGGATGGTCGTAGCTGAAGAACACGCCGGTGCCGCGCACCGGCGCGACCTCGAGGCCGACGTCGGGGAAGGTGGTGGCGCCGCCCTTCTCGGGCTCCTGCAGGTACATCACCAGCGTGGCGACACGCTGGCCGCCGCGCTTGAGGATGGTGGGCGTGCCGGGCTCGCCGGGATCGAAATAGTCGTAGTGCGGCCGGTACTGCGCGCCGGGCGCGTAGCGCAGGATCTGCAGGCCCTCGCCGAACTCCAGCGGCCAGCGCAGCAGCAGCGCCAGGCGCTGCTCGAGTTGCCGCACGGTCTCGTTCTCGCCGCGCTCGAAGAACATGCCTTCGCTGGTGCGGTCGACGTTGAGCACCTCGCCACCGGTCTTGGTCTCGACCGTGAGCGAGCGCGCGAGCCGCACGCGCGCGGCCGCGATCAGCGCCTCGCACTCCTCGGCCGACAGCAGGTTGCCGAACACGATCACGCGCGGATGCTTCATCGTCTGCAGCACCTGCACGCGGCGGTCGCCCACGTCGATGTACAGCGGCGAACCCTCGAGGTCGGGGCCCGGCATCGAGGTGCGCGGCGGCAGCGCCGACGCGGCCTTGGATTCGGGAAAGCCGGCCTCGAGCTGGGCCAGCGCGATGTCGGTGGCGGCATCGTGCCAGCCGGCCGCGCGCATCGAGGCGCGCAGCGCGGGCACCGAATGGCCGGCCGCGAGCTGGCTCACCAGCCAGTCGCGCAGTTCGGGACTCACGGCCTGCGTCATGCGCGCGCTCCGGTTGCCTCGCCTGCTTCCCTCACATCATTCATACGAGTTTTCTCCTGAAGACCAGCCGTTCGGCCGTGGACACCTGGGCGTCGAAACCATAACCCTCGAGATCGAATTTTTCCAGCGCCTTGGGCGTGGCCACGCGGTGCAGCACGGCCCAGCGCGCCAGCAGGCCGCGCGCGCGCTTGGCGAAGAAGCTGATGACCTTGTAGCGGTCGCCCTTCCACTCCTCGAACACGCATTCGACCACACGCGCCTTGAGTGCCTTGGTGTCGACGGCGCGGAAGTACTCCTGCGAGGCGGCATTGATCACCACCGGCGTGCGGTCGGCCGCCAGCCGCTCGTTGAGGTGCTCGGCGATGCGCGCGCCCCAGAAGGCATAGAGGTCCTTGCCGTGCCGGTTGGCCAGTGCGGTGCCCATCTCGAGCCGGTAGGGCTGCAGCCGGTCGAGCGGGCGCAGCACGCCGTACAGGCCGCTGAGGATGCAGACGTGGTCCTGTGCCCAGTCCAGCTGCGCGGGCGTGAGCGAGCGTGCGTCGAGGCCGCCGTAGACGTCGCCGTCGAAGGCGAAGGCGGCCTGGCGGGCGTTCTGCTCGGTGCTCTTGGGGCGCCAGGCGGCATAGCGCGCCACGTTGAGGGCCGAGAGCTTGTCCGACAGGCGCATCAGCTCGGAGATCTGCTGCGGCGACTTCTCGCGCAGCAGCTTGATCAGTTCGACCGAGGGGCCCTTCGGGCTCTCGAAATGGGGTTGGGTGGCGGGGACTTCGGCGGGGACCGGGGTGTCGTAGTCGAGCGACTTGGCGGGAGAGAGCAGGAACAGCATCGCGGAATTATCTGTTGGCACGACCGCCCCCCGCCGCGCCGGTAAAATCGTCGGCCTTCCCTGCCCCGCGCGGCCCGCGGCCCGTACGACCTGCGTACCGGCGCCATGGCCGCATTGCCCCAAGCCCCTCAAGCCCCCATGAGCGAACCCACCACACCCACCGCCCAACCCGGCCTCGAGAGCCTTTCCAAATCGTTCGAACCCGCGGCCCTCGAGGCGCACTGGGGTCCCGAATGGGAAAAGCGCGGCTACGCGCACGCGGGCTGGCGCGGCACCGGGAAGCCGAAGGCCGACGCCGGCGCGTTCTCGATCCAGCTGCCGCCGCCCAACGTCACGGGCACGCTGCACATGGGCCATGCGTTCAACCAGACGATCATGGACAGCCTCACGCGCTACCACCGCATGAAGGGCGACAACACGCTGTGGCTGCCGGGCACCGACCACGCGGGCATCGCGACCCAGATCGTGGTCGAGCGCCAGCTGCAGGCGCAGAACATCAGCCGCCACGAGATGGGCCCGACGCCGCAGGAGGCGCGCAAGAACTTCATCGCCAAGGTCTGGGAGTGGAAGGAACGCAGCGGCAACACCATCACCCAGCAGATGCGCCGCATGGGCGACACCGTCGACTGGAGCCGCGAATACTTCACCATGGACGAGAAGCTCTCGCCCGTGGTGATGGACACCTTCGTCAAGCTCTATGAAGAGGGCCTGATCTACCGCGGCAAGCGCCTGGTGAACTGGGACCCGACGCTCAAGACCGCCGTGAGCGACCTCGAGGTCGAGAGCGAGGAAGAGGACGGCTGGCTCTGGCACATCGCCTACCCGCTGGAAGACGGCTCGGGCACGCTCACGGTGGCCACCACCCGGCCCGAGACCATGCTCGGCGACACGGCCGTGATGGTCCATCCGGAAGACGAGCGCTACAAGGCGCTGATCGGCAAGCAGGTGCGCCTGCCGCTGGTCGACCGGCTGATCCCGGTGATCGCCGACGACTACGTCGACAAGGCCTTCGGCACCGGCGTGGTGAAGGTCACGCCCGCGCACGACTACAACGACTATGCGGTGGGCCAGCGCCACCAGCTCGAGACCATCGGCATCCTCACGCTCGACGCGACCGTCAACGACAACGCGCCCGAGAAGTACCGCGGCCTCGACCGCTTCGTGGCGCGCAAGGCCGTGGTGGCCGACCTCGACGCGCTGGGCCTGCTGGTCGAGACCAAGAAGCACAAGCTGATGGTGCCGCGCTGCGCGCGCACCGGCGCCATCGTCGAGCCGATGCTGACCGACCAGTGGTACGTGGCCATGACCAAGCCCGGCGCCGACGGCCAGTCGATCGCGCAGAAGGCGATCGACGTGGTGCGCTCGGGCGAGGTGCGCTTCGTGCCCGAGAACTGGATCAACACCTACAACCACTGGATGGAGAACATCCAGGACTGGACCATCTCGCGCCAGCTCTGGTGGGGCCACCAGATCCCGGCCTGGTACGACGACGAGGGCAAGGTCTACGTCGCGCGCAGCGAGGAGGAGGCCCAGGCGCAAGCGCCCGGCAAGACGCTGCGCCGCGAGGAGGACGTGCTCGACACCTGGTTCTCCGCGGCCCTGTTCCCGTTCTCGACGCTGGGCTGGCCGAACCAGGGCACCGAGCCCACGAGCGACTACAACCTCTACCTGCCCTCGAGCGTGCTGGTCACGGGCTACGACATCATCTTCTTCTGGGTCGCCCGGATGATCATGATGACCAAGCACTTCACGGGCCGCGTGCCCTTCAAGGACGTCTACATCCACGGCCTGGTGCGCGACGCGCAGGGCAAGAAGATGAGCAAGTCCGAGGGCAACGTGCTCGATCCGGTCGACCTGATCGACGGCATCGAGCTGCCCGAGCTGCTCGACAAGCGCACCCAGGGCCTGCGCAAGCCCGAGACCGCGCCCGCGGTGCGCAAGAACACGCAGAAGGAATTCCCCGAGGGCATCCCGGCCTTCGGCGCCGACGCGCTGCGCTTCACCTTCGCCTCGCTGGCCTCGCTGGGCCGCAGCATCAACTTCGACAGCAAGCGCTGCGAGGGCTACCGCAACTTCTGCAACAAGCTGTGGAACGCCACCCGCTTCGTGCTGATGAACTGCGAGGGCCAGGACTGCGGCCTCAAGGAGCACACGAAGGAGGAGTGCAAGGTCGGCGGTCCCGCGCACGGCTACCTGAAGTTCAGCCGCGCCGACTACTGGATCGTCTCGCAGCTGCAGCGCGTCGAGGCCGAGGTCGCCAAGGGCTTCGAGGAGTACCGGCTCGACAACGTCGCCAACGCGATCTACCAGTTCGCCTGGGACGAGTTCTGCGACTGGTACCTCGAGATCGCCAAGGTGCAGATCCAGACCGGCGACGACGCGCAGAAGCGCGCCACCCGCCGCACGCTGATCCGCACGCTCGAAACGCTGCTGCGCCTCGCGCATCCGGTGATCCCGTTCATCACCGAAGAGCTGTGGCAGAAGGTCGCGCCGGTGGCGGGCCGCACGGGCGAATCGGTGATGGTGGCGGCCTATCCGCTCAGCCAGCCCGAGCGCATCGACGAGGCCGCCGAGGCCTACGTGGCGCGGCTCAAGGCGCTGGTGGACGGCTGCCGCACCCTGCGCGGCGAGATGAACGTCTCGCCCGCCCTGCGGCTGCCGCTGTACGCCGTGGCCGACGACGCCGAGGGCGCGGCCTTCCTGCGCGAGACCGCGCCGGTGCTGCAGGCGCTGGCCAAGCTCAAGGAAGTGCGCGTGTTCGACGACGAGGCCGCCTGGGCCGCGGCCGCCGAGGCCGCGCCGGTGGCCGTGGTCGGCAATGCCCGCCTGTGCCTGCACATGGAGATCGACAAGGTGGCCGAGCGCGCGCGCATCGGCAAGGAAATCGCCCGCATCGAAGGCGAGATCGCCAAGGTCAATGGCAAGCTCGGCAACGAGGCCTTCGTGGCCAAGGCGCCGCCGGCCGTGATCGAGCAGGAGCGCAAGCGCCTGGCCGACTTCACGGCCACGCTGGAACGCCTGCGCGACCAGCTTGTGCGCCTCGGCTGACATACGGGCTTGTCCGCAGGCCGGTAGGATGGGTGGCCGATGCAGAATCGGCCAGGCGGCGGACCGGTTCCGCCGCCGCAGTTCCGGACGGCCCCCGGCGGCCCTCACTCCTTCCTTCATCCTGAACGAACCGACACCGAATTGCCCATGTCCACCTCCCCGACGCGCATCCGCAAGGCCGTATTTCCCGTTGCAGGCTTCGGCACCCGTTTCCTGCCGGCCACCAAGGCCCAGCCCAAGGAAATGCTGCCGGTGGTTGACAAGCCCCTGATCCAGTACGCCGTCGAGGAAGCCTATGCCGCGGGCATCCGCGACATGATCTTCGTGACCGGCCGCAACAAGCGCGCGATCGAGGACCACTACGACACCGCCTACGAGCTCGAGAGCCAGCTCGAGGCCAGCGGCAAGGATGCGCTGCTGAACATCGCGCGCTCGGTGATGCCCGACGACATGACCTGCTCCTACGTGCGCCAGCCGCGCATGCTGGGCCTGGGCCACGCGGTGCTGTGCGCCGAGCACCTGGTGGGCAACGAGCCCTTCGCCGTGCTGCTGGCCGACGACCTGATGGTCGGCCCCACGGGCGGCGAACCGGTGCTGGCCCAGATGACCGCGGCCTTCGCGCGCCTCGGCGGCTCGCTGCTGGCGGTGCAGGAAGTGCCGCTCGAGCACGTGAAGCGCTACGGCATCGTGGCCGGCGACGCCGTCGAGGACGGCCTGGTCAAGGTCAACCGCATGGTCGAGAAGCCGAAGCCCGAGGACGCCCCCTCGCGCCTGGGCGTGGCCGGCCGCTACATCCTCACGCCTGGCGTGTTCGCCGAGATCCGCGAGCAGCCCAAGGGCGCGGGCGGCGAGATCCAGCTCACCGACGGCATCGCCGCGCTGATGAAGAAGGAATCGGTCTACGCCTATTCGTACAAGGGCGTGCGCTACGACTGCGGCAGCAAGGAAGGCTTCCTGCAGGCCAGCGTCGAACTCGCGCTCGCGCACCCCGAGGTGGGCGCCCAGTTCCGCGACTACCTCAAGAGCCTCAAGCTCTGAGGCCCCTGGCGGCCGAGCGGGTCGCCGTGGCCCGCGAGGACGTTACTTCAGCACGCCGATCTGCTGCATGAAGGTGTAGTCGTCGTAGAACAGCCATTCCTCGTCCATGGTGCCCTCCGCGTTCCAGCGGGCGACGGTGGCCATCTCGATGTTGAATTTCTTTCCCGTCGGCTGGACGACCTTGCCATTGCCCATGACGAACGGCTTCGTGAAGGTACCGCGCCAGACACCGGTCACGGCCGTGTACTGCCCCTGGCCGATGCGCACGTGGTGGATGGGATTCTCGGTATCGGGCGCGAAGGCGAAGATCTTCTTGGAGCGCTCCAGGTGCGCATCCAGTCCATGGGTGACGCTGCCGTCGGGATAGTGAACGATGATGTCCTTGGCATGGCTGCGATGCATCTCGTCCCATTTCTGGTGACTGTAGACATTGAAATCCAGGTCGTCGAAGTTGTTCAGGTTGCGCTCGACGATGCGCCGCTCGTCCTGGAACTGCTTGAGCGTCTTGTTGATGTTCGCCTCAGCGCGCTGCGGTGAAGTGGCCGAGAAATCATCGGGCCGATTGCGCGACTCCTGGGCCTGAGCCGACACCGCGACCAGCGCGGCGATGGAAAGGACGAGAGGGGCGGCGTGTCTGAGCATCATTGGATCCCTGGATAGTGATTGAAGCCCCCGATGCTAGGAACGCCAACCCGCCCTGGCTCTCCGTCCGCCGAAGCACAGCATTGCGGGAATCGAATCAGTTCGCCGGGATGACCCGCTCAATCGGCAGCGAACAACGCCTGGAGTTCTTCGGAGAAATGCTCGATGAAGACCCGTGCGTTGCGGGCCTGGTGCCGACGATGGCTGTAGACCAGCCAGACCCCCACGGGCGGCGATTGCCACTGCGGCAGGACCCGCAGCAGGCTCCCGTCGGCCAATGCCGCCTGGATCTGAAACGAGGGCAGCAAGGCCACGCCCATGCCAGTTCTGACCCCGGCACGCAACAGCTCGCCGTTGTCCGCCTTGAGGTGGTGGCGCACGCGCACCTCGTGGGTCTGCGAGCCATCGCTCAGGGTCCAGGTATCGCCTCCGGCGTGATAGGCATAGCCGAGGCAGGGGTGCATGGCCAGGTCCGCCAGGGATTTCGGCATCCGGTAGCGGGCCACATAGGCCGGAGAGACGCAGAGCCAGAGCGCGAACTGGCCTATGCACCGACCGGCCAGCGATTCGTCCGGGTTCGCGGTGAAACGCAGCGCCACATCGACGCCCCGCTCGACCAGATCGACCATGGCATCGGTCGCCGAGATGTCCAGATTGATCTTGGGATATCTGGCGCTGAAACGTGCCAGCATCGCGACGAATTCGGGCTGGGTGAAACTCCCCGGCAGCGACAGGCGCAGAGGCCCCGAAGGTTCTGCGGCGCGTCCGGAAACTGCGGTCTGGGCCTTGTCGAATGCCGCCAGCGCCTGCAGGCAACTCTCGTAGTAATTCTGGCCGTTCGAACTCAGGCTGACCGTTCGCGTGGTCCGGTTCAACAGCCGGATGCCGAGCCGGCCTTCAAGAAAGGCGACATGCCGGCTGATCGATGCCGACGAAACGCCAAGAACATCGGCCGTGGCCCGGAAGCTGCGCCGCCGGGCTATCTCCACAAAAATCCGCATGCACTCTATGGTGTCCATGCCCCCCTCCGTCACGAATCAGAGGGGATCGTAATCCAGCCGCGGCCCCTCGATCTCAGCGCCGCTTCAGCACATGGATGAAGTCGGTGCCGACCGTCTGCTGCTCCATCAGCGCATTGCCGGTCTGGCGCGCGAAGGCCTGGAAGTCGCGCACCGAGCCGGGGTCGGTCGAGACCACGCGCAGCAGCTGGCCGCTGGCCATGTCGTTGAGCGACTTCTTGGCCTTGAGGATGGGCAGTGGGCAGTTGAGCCCGCGGGTGTCGATTTCGCGGTCGACGTCCATGCTCAGGCTCCCTTGCCGACGGGCGGCTCGGGCGGCAGGTTCAGGCCGCGGCGGCGTTCCTCGTTCTCGGCCGCGGTGAAGAACACCGGCTCGTGGCCGCGCGTGCGCAGCCAGTCGGCCAGCGCATAGCCGGTGCCGGCGGGCCAGCACTTGAGGTCGGGCAGGTCGTAGAGGCGGTAGTCGACCAACTCGGGCGAGAGCTTGACCTCGCCATCGGCCACCACGTGGTAGGCGATGATGACCTGGTTCATGCGCTGGAAGTCGTAGGCGCCGACGATCTTGGTGGCGCTCACGTCGAGGTTGGTCTCTTCCTTGACCTCGCGCGCGATGCCTTCCTCGGGCGTCTCGGCGGCCTCCATGAAGCCGGTGATCAGCGCGAACATCTTGCCGGGCCAGGCCGCGTTGCGCGCCAGCAGCACCTGGCCGCGGTACTCGACGATGGCGGCCAGCACCGGCGTCGGGTTGTTCCAGTGCGTGTGGCCGCAGTTGGGGCAGCGCAGGCGCTCCTTGGGGCCGCCGTCTTCCATCAACGCGATCCATTCGAGCGGCGTGGCGCAGACCTGGCAGAACTTGGGATGGGGCATGGGGTGGCTCTTGTTCTTTCTTGTCTCGTTCCGGGGAACCGCCGGCGCGCCGCGTGGCGCACCGCGGTGCTGGCATCAGGCGGGGAAGACGCCGGTCGACAGGTAGCGGTCGCCGCGGTCGCAGACCACGAACACGATGGTGGCGTTCTCGACCGTGTTGGCGACCTGCAGCGCCGCCCACAGCGCGCCAGCGGCCGAGATGCCGCCGAAGATGCCCTCTTCGCGCGCGAGGCGCCGGCACATCTCCTCGGCATCGTCCTGGCTCACGTTGATCTCCTGGTCGACGCGGCTCGGGTCGAAGATCTTCGGCAGGTATTCGGCCGGCCACTTGCGGATGCCCGGGATGCGCGAGCCTTCGGCCGGCTGCGCGCCGACGATGCGGATCGCGGGGTTCTTCTCCTTGAGGAAGCGCGACACGCCGGTGATGGTGCCGGTGGTGCCCATGGCGCTCACGAAGTGCGTGACCTTGCCCTGCGTGTCGGCCCAGATCTCGGGGCCCGTGGTCTCGTAGTGGATGCGCGGGTTGTCGGGGTTGGCGAACTGGTCGAGCACGCGGCCCTTGCCCTGCGCCACCATCTGCTCGGCGAGGTCGCGCGCGTATTCCATGCCGCCGCTCTTGGGCGTGAGCACGAGCTCGGCGCCGAAGGCCTTCATGGTCTGGGCGCGTTCGATCGAGAGGTCCTCCGGCATGATCAGGACCATGTGGTAGCCCTTGATGGCCGCGGCCATCGCGAGCGCGATGCCGGTGTTGCCCGAGGTGGCCTCGATCAGCGTGTCGCCGGGCTTGATCTCGCCGCGCTCCTCGGCGCGCTTGATCATCGAGAGCGCCGGGCGGTCCTTGACCGAGCCGGCGGGATTGTTGCCCTCGAGCTTGCCGAGGATCACGTTGTTGCGCCGTGCGTTCTCTTCGGCGTTGATGCGCTGCAGCGCGACCAGCGGCGTGCGGCCGATGGCGTCTTCGATGGTGGGGTACTTGTGGGTCATGACTGCGTCCGGTCTGCCGCGCGGGAGGCGCTGGATTCCGCCCCGGAGGGTAGCGGATATACGAAAGAAGGAGCTTTTGGACGGTTCATCATTCCACTGTGCCATAATTTTGGGCTTCCTTCCTGCCGTGCCCGGGTGGTGAAATTGGTAGACGCAGGGGACTCAAAATCCCCCGCCGCAAGGCGTGCCGGTTCGATTCCGGCCCCGGGCACCACACACGGCAGCGACCTTTGCCGGCTTGCGCATCCGCAGCCGAACCACCGCGCACTCGCGGTGCGTTTCTATAATCCGGCCCCAATCCGTCCGCCTCGCGCTTCAGATCCAGCCGCCGCCACATCTCGATTCGAGAAGGATTCCTGCAATTTCCCTGGCTGGAATCGATGTGCCCGCGCGCTATTACAGAGAACTGCTGAACTTCTGCCTCCGCACGGTCAATGACCGCGAGGTGGCCGCCGATGCACTGCAGGAAAGCTATGCCCGCGTGTTGGCGCTCCAGCATCCCGTCGAACAGCCTCGCGCCTTCCTGCGCAAGGTGGCGCAGAACGTCCTGCGCGACCACTGGCGCGCGGAGAAGGTGCGCAACGCGGTGTTCTCCGAGCGCGCGGACCCCGCCGCGCTTCGCCCGGACGACGATGCCGGACCTGCGGACGAACCGGCCGCGCCCTCCTCCTGGCAGCCCGAGGAACGCGCCGAGGCGCGCCAGCGCCTGGCGCTGCTGCAGCGGGCCATCGACGGCCTGCCCGAGAAGCAGCGCGAGGCCTTCCTGCTCTACCGCTTCGAGGAACTGCCGCATGAAGAGATCGCGCGTCGCATGAACATCTCCGTGCGCATGGTCGAACGCCATCTCCAGCTCGCGCTGCTGCATTGCAAGCGGCAGGTGCAGGGCGAGCCCACGCCGCCGCGCGACGCATGAACAGCCCGCCCCGCCCCCAAGCGCCGGACGACGATGCGCCGCCCACCGCCGTGGAAGCCCAGGCGCTCGACTGGTTCTTCCGCCAGCAGCACCGCGCGCTGCCGGCGCGCGAGCAGGCGGCGTTCGAGGCCTGGCTCGCGGCCTCGCCCTACCATGCGCGCGAGTACGCGCAGCTGCAGGCGGTGTGGCGCGACATGGCGCAGTTGCCGGCCGCCGCGCGCCAGCCGGTGCCGAGCCCCGCCCTCGTTCGCGCCCCGGTCCGCGCGCGCTCCACGGCGACGCGCCCGGCCTGGCACTGGGGCGCCGCCGCGTTCGCCGCCTGCGCCGTCCTCGCGCTGGCCGGCTGGGCCGGCTACCAGCACATTCCCGTCGAGTCGCAGACCCTCGCCAACGGCCCGCGCGAGGTAAGGCAGCTCGTGCTGGCCGACGGCACCCGCATCCGCGCCAATGTCGGCACCCGGCTGGCCGTGCGCTACACCCTGGCCCGGCGCGAAGTGCGGCTGGAGCGCGGCGAGGCCTTCTTCGAGATCGGCGAGGACCGCCGCCCCTTCGCCGTGGTCTCGGGCACGGCGCGCATCCGCGACATCGGCACCGAATTCAACATGCTGGCGCTGCCCACGCTGCTGCAGGTGGGCGTGAGGAGCGGGCGCGTGGCCCTGACGCCCGACACCGCGCGGCCTGGCGTCGAACGGGAACTGGGTGCCGGCGACACGGCGAGCATCGACCTCGCGGCCGGCACGGCGGCCGAGCCGGTGGTCGTCCAGGGTGCCGCCGACGCGGTCGGCAGCTGGCGCGACGGCATGCTGATCGTCGAGGCCGAGCCGCTGGCGCGCGTGCTCGAGAAGCTGGCGCGCTACCGCACGGGCGCGGTGACGCTCGACGGCGCGGTTGGCACCCTGCAGGTGTCCGGAACCATCGACCTGCGCCGCCCCGACGCCTTCCTGCGCGCGCTGCCCGACCTGCTCCCCGGCGTGCAGCTGCACTGGCAGCCGGACGGCGCGGTGTCGATCGGCGCCGCACGCCGCTCCTGAGCACCTGAATTTTTTTCCGACCCGACATTCGGGTGCGCGCGACTGGCACGTCTAGACAGGTAAGCACCTTGTCTTACCTGGAGGAGAAAGCATGACAGTCCGTGGCACTGCCACCCGCGCCATGGGGGGCGCCACTTCGGCGCGCCGCCCCGGCCCGCCGTTCGGTTCGTTGCCGCCGTCGGCACGCCAGGGGACGTTGGCCCTCGTGCTGGCGGCCCTGTTCGCCGGCCCGGCCGCCGTCCATGCGCAAGCCCAGGCCACGCCCGTGGTCACGTTCCGGGTCGAGGCCGGCACGCTGGGCCAGGCCCTGACGCAGATCGGCCAGCAGGCCCGCATGCAGGTGCTGTTCAGCCCGGCCCTGGTGGCCGGCCGCAGCGCACCCGCGCTCAGCGGCACCCTCAGTGTCGAACAGGCGCTGACGCGGGTGCTGGCCGGCAGCGGGCTGGTCGCGCGCCGCTCCGAAGGCGGCTTCGTCGTGCAGCGGCCGGCGCAGGACGCCGGCGCCGGCGAACTCGCGCCCGTCACCGTGACCGCGCCGACCGATGCCGGCGCCACCACCGAGGGCACGGGCTCCTACACCGCCCGGATCACGGGCGCCGGCACGCGCATGGACCTGACGCTGCGCCAGACGCCGCAATCGGTCAGCGTGGTCACGCGCCAGCAGATCGAGGACCAGAACCTGGTCTCGCTCGACGACGTGCTGCGCCAGACGCCCGGCATCGTCGCCGACCGGCTCGACGAGCGCGTGAGCTTCACCTCGCGCGGCTTCGAACTGAGCCAGATGATCGACGGCATCCCGACGCTGGCCTTCACCAGCGTGGCCGGCGAGCCGAGCATGGTCGGCACCGCCATGTACGACCGCGTGGAAGTCGTGCGCGGCGCAGCCGGCCTGCTCAACGGCGTCGGCACGCCGGGCGGCTCGATCAACCTGGTGCGCAAGCGGCCCACCACCGAGCTGTCGGGCTACGTGCAGGGCGGCTTCGGTTCGTGGAACCGCTACGGGGCCGAGGCCGACATCGGCGGCAAGCTCAACGAGGCGGGCACGCTGCGCGGTCGCGTGGTGGCCTCGCGCACCGACGGCGACACCTTCACCGACTACAAGAAGCGCCGGCAGGACCTGTTCTACGGCGTGGTCGAGGCCGACCTCGCGCCGCGCACGACGGTGGCGCTGGGCTACGAGCACCAGAAGAACGCGATCACGGGGGCCAACTTCGGGCAGTCGCCGCTTTACTATGCCGACGGCTCGCGGACGCGGCTGCCCGTGTCCTTCAACTCCAGCGCGCCCTGGAGCTACTGGAACATGACCACCGACCGCGTGTTCCTGAACCTCGAGCACCGGCTGGACAACGGCTGGCGCGTGAAGGCCGAGGCGGCCAGCGTGAAGAACCAGCGCGAGCGCGCGGGCGGCGACCTCTGGCTCTATCCCTCGGCCTTCGATCCGCTGACCCAGGAAGGCGTGCTCGACCGCGGCTACAACCCGGCCGAGGGCCGCAACAAGTCGTTCGACCTCTATGCCACCGGGCCCTTCGAGCTGTTCGGCCGCACGCACCAGGCCAGCGTTGGCCTCAACGTGAACCGCTACAGCTACTCGGTGTTCGGCAGCAGTTCGACCCTCGACGGCTCCGACCAGGTGCCGGTCGCACTCTACGGCATCGCGGCCGCGCCGCAGGCAGCGTTCGTTTATCCGAATTTCCGCTTCGGCGAGCAGACGCAGCAGCGTGCACTCTACGGTTCGGTGCGGCTGCGGCCGACCGACGCGCTGGCCGTGGTCGTGGGTGGCCGGGTCACCTGGTACCGCAACCGGGGCTACTCGACCAACTGGGCCGATGGCATCCCGAGCACCACCGACGCGCCGCCGCAGCGCGAGAACGGCGTGTTCACGCCTTACGTGGGCGTGGTCTACGACCTGAGCCGGGAGTTCTCGGCCTATGCGAGCTACACCGACATCTTCCAGCCCAACACGTCCAAGGACACGAACAACAACGTGCTCGATCCGAAGCGCGGCCACAACATCGAGCTGGGCCTGAAGGGCGAGCACCTCGACGGCCGGCTCAACACCAGCTTCGCGGTGTTCCGCACCGAGGAAGACAACCTGGCGGTGGAGATCCCCGGCGCACCGCCGCTGGCGGACGGCACGATTCCGACGCGCGCCGTGAAAGGCGCGCGCACCCGGGGCTTCGAGGCCACGGTATCGGGCGAGCTCGCGAAGGGCTGGCAGCTCATGGGCGGCTACACCTACAACGCCAAGCGCGATGCCGAGGGCGCGCTGCTCAACACCTCCCTGCCGCGCCGCATGCTGCGCATCTCGACCAGTTACCGCCTGCCCGGCGACTGGAGCCGGCTCACCTTGGGCGGCAGCCTGAGCTACCAAAACGGCATCTACTTCGACGAGAACTACGGCCTCGGCCGCGCCACCCAGGGCAGCGTGACGCTGATCGGCCTGATGGCGCGCTACGAGTTCAGCCGGCAGCTGAGTGCGAGCCTCAACATCGAGAACCTCGGCGGCAAGCGCTACTACGCGGGACTCGGCGGCTACAACGGCTACACCGAGGGCACGCCGCGCAATGCGTGGCTGAAGCTGCAGTACAAGTTCTAGCCGGCGTTCTCGCGCAGCCCCGTGTGCACCGTCGGATGCGCGAGCCGCACGCGCAGCTCGCGCTTGAGCCGCGTGTTGTCGAGCCGGCGCGATTCGCCCATGAAGCTCAGCAGTTGCAACGGCAGCTGGCGCTCGGCCTCCTCGCGCGCCACCCGCGGCGGGCGCGGCATGCCGTAGAGGTCGGCCGCGAGGTCGATGTAGTCGCCCATGCGCAGCTCGGTGTCGTCCGAGGCATGCACGATGCGCTGCGGTCGGCCGCGGAACAGCGCCGCGATGCAGGCCCGCGCGAGGTCGTCGGCGTGGATGTGGCTGGTGTAGACATCGTCCTCGCGCCGCAGCACCGGCGTACCGCGCTGCAGCCGCTGGCGCGGCGTGCCGCCCTCGCGGTCGGGTGCGTAGATGCCCGGGATGCGCAGGATGCTGGCGCGCACGCCCGTGCTGCGGCCGAACCAGCGCACGGCGCGCTCGGCATCGACGCGCCGGTGGCTGCGCGGCGTGTCGGGGCGCACGGTGCGGGTCTCGTTCACGCGCGCGCCGCCGCAATCGCCATAGACGCCGCTGGTCGAGCCGTAGACCAGCGCATCGGGCAGGCCGCGCAGCCGCAGCGCGCGCACCAGCGCGGCGGTGCGCTGGTCGCGCCACCAGGCCGAGCCGCTGTCGCGCGGCGGCGGCGCCAGGTGCAGCACACGCGTGCCCAGCGCCGAGAGGCGGCGCAGGGTCTTGGGATCGTCGAGATTGCCGATCAACGGCCGGATGCCCGCGGCCCGCAGGTCGGGCACGCGCTCGGCCGAGGAGGTGAGCGCCACCAGCGACACGCGCCCGCGCAGATCGCGCGCCACGCGCTGGCCGACGTCGCCGCAGCCCACGATCAGGAGGCGTGCCCGGCGGAAGCGCGCCGGCAGCGCGCCGGAGGGGCTATGGATTGAAGGCAAAATTCGGGTTCCCTTTTCTTTTTCAGCCCCCATGTAACGGGCTGATCCAAGCCGAAGAATACCGATGACTGTTGCAGCGCCGCATGAGGCGGGCTTTTCCATCACCGTCGAACCCAGCGGCCGCCATTTCGCGGCCCAAGGCGACGAAACCATCCTCGCTGCCGGCATCCGCCAGGGCATCGGCCTGCCCTATGGCTGCAAGGACGGCGCCTGCGGCTCGTGCAAGTGCCGCAAGCTCTCGGGCGAGGTCGAGCTCGGCCCGCACCAGAGCAAGGCCCTGAGCGCGGAGGAACAGCTCGCGGGCTTCGTGCTGACCTGCTGCGCCCGCGCGCGCAGCGACGTGGTGCTCGAATCGCGCCAGGTGACCGAGGCCGGCGCCCATCCGATCCGCAAGATGCCGGTGCGGGTGCTCGCGCTCGCGCGCAAGTCGCACGACGTGATGCAGGTGCGCCTGCAACTGCCGGCCGGCGAGCCGCTGCAGTTCTACGCGGGGCAGTACGTGGAATTCATCCTGCGCGACGGCGCGCGCCGCAGCTACTCGATGGCCAATGCGCCGCACACGCTGGGCGAGCCGGGCACCGGCATCGAGCTGCACCTGCGCCACCTGCCGGGCGGCAAGTTCACCGACCACGTGTTCCTCACCATGAAGGAAAAGGAGATCCTGCGCATCGAGGGTCCCTACGGCAGCTTCTTCCTGCGCGAGGATTCCGACAAGCCGCTGATCCTGCTGGCCTCGGGCACGGGCTTCGCGCCGATCAAGGCGCTGCTCGAGCACATGAAGTTCAAGGCCATCGACCGCCCCGCCACGCTCTACTGGGGCGGCCGCCGGCCCGGGGACCTCTACATGGACGACTGGGTGCGCGAGCAGCTCGCCCAGATGCCGAACCTGCGCTACGTGCCCGTGATCTCCAACGCCACGCCCGAAGACAACTGGACCGGCCGCACCGGCTTCGTCCATGCCGCGGTGCTGGAGGACTTCGCCGACCTCTCGGGCCACCAGGTCTATGCCTGCGGAGCGCCGATCGTGGTCGACTCGGCCAAGCGCGACTACGTGGCGCTGGCGGGGCTGCCCGAGGAAGAGTTCTTCGCCGACGCGTTCACCACCGAAGCCGACAAGGCACTGCCCTGAAGCCGGTGGCTCGGCGCGCCGGCTAGGGATAGCCACGCTGCAAGCACCGCGCGGCGCGCCGACAATCCGGGGCATGACAACCCGCAAGACCTTCCTCGCCACCCTCGCCCTCTCCACGCTCGCCCTGGCCACCGGCACCCCCGCCCTGGCCCAGCAGCAGCGCCCGATCCGCCTCGTCGTGCCCTACGCGGCCGGCGGCCCCATCGACGTGACGGCGCGCGCGCTGGCCGAACGCGTGCGCGACACGCTCGGCGGCCCGGTGATCATCGACAACAAGCCCGGCGCGGGCGGCAACATCGGTGCCGACATCGTCGCCAAGGCCGCGCCCGACGGCCTGACCATCGGCATCGCGGCCACCGCCACCAACGCGGTGAACCCCTGGCTCTACAGCAAGATGCCCTTCAACGCGGCGACCGACTTCGCGCCGATCACGCAGATGGTCCGCGTGCCCAACGTGCTGGTGATGAACGCCGAGACCGCGCAACGCCTGAAGATCGCCACGCTCAAGGACCTGATCGCCTACGCCAAGGCCAACCCCGGCAAGCTCAACTACGGCAGCGGCGGCAACGGCAGCGCCGGCCATCTGGCGGGCGAGATGTTCAAGAAGGCGGCCGGCATCTTCGCGGTGCACATCCCCTACAACGGCGGCAACCCGGCGCAGCTGGCGCTGGTGTCGGGCCAGGTCGACTTCAACTTCGACAACCTCGCCACCGCCGCGCCCAACATCCGCTCGGGCAAGCTCAAGGCGATCGCCGTGACCACCCTGCAGCGCAGCAGCGCCCTGCCCGAGGTGCCGCCGGTGTCGGACACGCTCAAGGACTTCTCGATCGACACCTGGTGGGGCCTGGTCGCGCCGGCCCACACGCCGCCCGAGGTGGTCGCCAAGCTCAACCATGCCTTCGTCGACGCACTGAACGCGCCGGAGACCAAGTCGCGCTTCGCGCTGCTGCTGGCCGAGCCGGTGGCCAGCACGCCCGCGCAGTTCGGCGCCTTCATGAAGAGCGAGCTCGGCAAGTACGAGCAGGTGGTGAAGGCCACGGGCGCGAAGGTCGACTGAGCTCGCACCCACAAGACAAAGGGCGGCCGGTGCCTCGCACCGCCGCCCTTTTCGTTGCGCGGCCTCGAAAGGCCCGCCGTGCCGCCTACTCGCCCAGGTATGCCGCGCGCACCTTCGGATCGCTGAGCAGCCCCTTGGCATCGCCCGACATGGTGATCAGGCCCGATTCCATCACGTAGCCGCGGTCGGCCAGCTGCAGCGCGCGGTTGGCGTTCTGCTCGACCAGCAGGATGGTCACGCCCTGCGCGGCCACGGCCTGCACCACCTCGAAGATCTTGTCGCACATGATCGGCGACAGGCCCATGGTGGGTTCGTCGAGCAGCAGCACCTTGGGGCGTGCCATCAGCGCGCGGCCCATGGCCAGCATCTGCTGCTCGCCGCCCGACATCGTGCCGGCCAGCTGGTCCTTGCGCTCGCGCAGCCGCGGGAAGGTCACGAACACGCGCTCCATGTCGCTCGCGATGCCGGCCTTGTCCTTGCGGATGTAGGCGCCGATCTGCAGGTTCTCGGTGATCGTCATGCGCGTGAACACGCCGCGGCCCTCGGGCACCATCACCAGGCCCTCGCCCACCAGGTCCCAGGCTCCGCGGCCCTTGATGCTGCGGCCCAGGAACTCGATGTCGCCCGCGCCCGCGGGCAGCGTGCCGGTGATCGCCTTCATGGTGGTGGTCTTGCCGGCGCCGTTGGAGCCGATCAGCGAGACCAACTCGCCCTCGCGCACCTCGAAGTCCACGCCCTTGACGGCCTGGATGCCGCCGTAGCCCACCTTCAGGCCGCTGACCTTGAGCAACACGTTGCCGACGGCCTTGCGTTGCGAAGCGCCCGCCGCGACTTCCTCTTGGGTTTGCACTGCTGCGCTCATCTCAATGTCCTCCGGTGCCGAGGTAAGCCTCGATCACCTTTTCGTTCTTCTGTACGTCCGCCGGCGTGCCTTCGGCGATCTGCTTGCCGTAGTCGAGCACCGTGACGCGGTCGCACAGGCCCATGATCAGCTTCACGTCGTGCTCGATGATCAGGATCGTGCGGTCGTCGCGGCGGATGCGGTCGATCAGCTCGCGCAGCTGGACCTTCTCGGTCATGTTCATGCCGGCCGCGGGCTCGTCGAGCGCGATGAGCTGCGGGTCGGTGGCCAGGGCGCGCGCGATCTCGAGGCGGCGCTGGTCGCCGTAGCTCAGGGTGCGCGCCTTGTAGTCGGCGAACTTGCCGATGCCCACGTAGTCGAGCAGTTCCTGCGCGCGCTGGGCGATGGCCTTCTCCTCGGCCTTGAAGGACCCGGTGCGCAGCATCGCGCCGACCACGCCGGAGCGGGTGCGGATGTGGCGACCGACCATCACGTTCTCGAGCGCCGTCATCTCGGCGAACAGGCGGATGTTCTGGAAGGTGCGCGCGATGCCGGCCTTGGCCACCTCGTGCACGGCCGTGGGCTGGTAGGGCTTGCCGGCGAGCTCGAAGCTGCCGCTGTCGGGCGTGTAGAGCCCGGTGATGACATTGAAGAAGGTGGTCTTGCCGGCGCCGTTGGGGCCGATCAGGCCATAGACCTGGCCGCGCTGGATGGTGATGCCGACGTCGGACAGGGCCTGCAGGCCGCCGAAGCGCTTGGAGATGCCGCGAACGTCGAGGATGGTGTCTGCCTTGCTCATGGGATGCGTCTCCTCGCTCACGGATTGATCGACATGGGACGCGAGGCCGCACCGGGCAGCTCGTCGGCCGGGGTGTCGACGCCCGGTGCGTGGGTCTGCAGCGAGCCCGGCGCCACGGTGGCGTGGGCCGGATCGACCGGCACGCCGCCCTTGCGCTGAAGCGTCTTGCCGTGCTCGGGCGAGGGCCACAGGCCGCGCGGGCGCACCAGCATGATGACGATCATGGCCAGCGCGATGAACAGCTGGCGCAGGATGGAGGCGTCGAGGCGGCCGTCGGTCAGCGCCTGCAGCGGGCCGGCGACGTAGCGCAGCACCTCGGGCAGGGCCGCCAGCAGCACGGCACCCAGGATCACGCCGGGCAGGTGGCCGATGCCGCCGAGCACGACCATGGCGACGATCATCACCGACTCCATGAGGCTGAACGACTCGGGCGAGACGAAGCCCTGGAAGGCCGCGAACATGGAACCCGACACGCCACCGAAGCTCGCGCCCATGCCGAAGGCCAAGAGCTTCATGTTGCGGGTGTTGATGCCCATCGCCTTGGCGGCGATCTCGTCCTCGCGGATGGCCATCCAGGCGCGGCCGATGCGCGAGACCTGCAGGCGGTGCGAGATCACGATGGTGACCACCACCAGCGCGAGGAACAGGTAGTAGTACAGCGTGACCGAGGAGATGGTGAAGCCGTCGAACTTCCAGGCCTTGCCCAGGTCGAGACCCCAGAACTTGATCGAGTCGATCGAGGTGATGCCCTTGGGACCGTTCGTGATGTTGATCGGCTGGTCGAGGTTGTTCAGAAACACGCGGATGATTTCGCCGAAGCCCAGCGTGACGATCGCGAGGTAGTCGCCGCGCAGCTTCAGCGTGGGCGCGCCCAGCAGCACGCCGAGCAGCGCCGCGAACACGAAGGCCAGCGGTATCACGATCAGCAGCGAGGTGTGCAGGCCGTTCGGGAAGGTGGCCTTGAACCACTCGAAGGTCTCGGACAGGTGGCCCGAGCCCATGAGGGCGTAGAGGTAGGCACCGACCGCGAAGAAGGCGACGTAGCCCAGGTCGAGCAGGCCGGCGTAGCCGACCACGATGTTCAGGCCCAGTGCGAGCAGCACGTAGAGCAGTGCGATGTCGGCGATGCGCACCCAGGCGTTGCCCTGGCTTTGCAGCAGCAGCGGCAGCGCGAGCACGGCGATGACGCCGACCAGGTAGAGCGCGAGGTTCTTGCTGTTCTTCATGATGGCAAGCTCCTTCACGCGCGATCGGCCACGCGTTCGCCGAGCAGGCCAGCGGGGCGCAGCGTGAGCATCACAATCAGCACGATGAACGCGAAGATGTCGCTGTAGTTGCTGCCGAGCACGCCACCGGTGAGGGTGCCGATGTAGCCCGAGCCGATGGCCTCGATGAGCCCCAGCAGGATGCCGCCGACGACCGCGCCCGCGAGGTTGCCGATGCCGCCGAACACGGCCGCGGTGAAGGCCTTGAGGCCGGGCAGGAAGCCCATGGCGTGCTGCGCGATGCCGTAGTTGGAGGCGTACATCACGCCCGCGATGGCCGCGAGCACGGCACCGATGATGAAGGTGGCCGAGATGACCATGTCGGGGCGGATGCCCATCAGCGCGGCCACGCGCGGGTTCTCGGCGGTGGCGCGCATCGCGCGGCCGAGCTTCGTGTAATTGACCAGCCACATGAGGATGGCCAGCGAGACCGCGGTGACGCCGAGGATCATCACCTGCGTCGGCGAGATGACGGCGCCGGCGATGTGGATGGGGTCCGAAGGCAGCAGGGTCGGGTAGGCCTTGTTGGTGGGCTTCCAGATGATCATCGCCAGCGTCTGCAGCAGGATCGACATGCCGATGGCGGTGATCAGCGGTGCGAGCTTGGGCGAGTTGCGCAGCGGCCGGTAGGCGACCTTCTCGATCACGAAGTTCAGCGTGGCGGCGACGACGCACGCGATGACCAGCGCGATGATCAATATCAGCCAGCCCGGCGTGCCGGGCATCGACGACTGCATGAGCCCGATGATGGACCAGCTCGTGAGCGCCCCCACCATGAGCACTTCACCGTGCGCGAAATTGATCAGATTGATGATGCCGTACACCATGGTGTAGCCCAAGGCTATCAAGGCATACATGCTGCCGAGAACCAGACCGTTGATGATCTGCTGCAGCAAAATGTCCATAAAGAAGATTCCTCTGTGTTGCACCGTTGCGGGGTGCCATTCACCCACCGTGGCACCGGTTTGGCGCCTTGGCTTGACAAGCAAAAAACCAGCCAGCATGTGGTGGCCGCCGATTTAGTGGGCGGGATTGTAGTCACGGGCCAGCGCCTATTTGGTGCGCATCGACGGGGGTTTACCCGCTGACGTCATGCGCTTTGCGCTTGTATCCATGCACGTCTTGCGTGCATGCCGCAAGGGCGTATCAGTCGCCCTGTTCAGCGTTTCGGCGCCGCAGTTCGCGCAGCTTCTCGCCGATGCGGATCTCGAGTCCGCGATCGACCGGTTCGTAGAAGACCTGGCCCTGCAGGCCGTCGGGCAGGTACTGCTCGCCGGCCGCGAAACCGCCCTCCTCGTCGTGCGCATAGCGGTAGCCCTTGCCGTAGTCGAGCTCCTTCATGAGCTTGGTCGGGGCATTGCGCAGATGCATGGGCACGGGCCGCGTGCTGTCCTTCTTGACCAGCGCGCGCACCGCGTTGTAGGCCGTGTAGACCGCGTTCGACTTGGGCGCCATCGCGAGGTAGACCACGCACTGGGCCAGCGCGAGTTCGCCCTCGGGCGTGCCCAGGCGCTCGTAGACCTCGGCCGCGTCGAGCGCGAGCCGCAGCGCGCGCGGATCCGCCAGGCCGATGTCCTCGCTCGCCATGCGCACCAGCCGGCGCGCCATGTAGCGCGGGTCGGCGCCGCCGTCGAGCATGCGCACGAACCAGTAGAGCGCGGCATCGGGGTCGCTGCCGCGTACGGATTTGTGCAGCGCGCTGATGGTGTCGTAGAACTGCTCGCCGCCCTTGTCGTAGCGCCGCATGCGCTCGCCGAGCACGCGCATCAGCCATTCGTCGCCGATGGCCTCGAGCTTCTCGGCGCGTGCCGCGACGGCCAGCGTCTCGAGCGTGTTGAGCAGCCGCCGCGCATCGCCGTCGGCATAGGCGATCAGGCGATCGAGCGCTGCGTCCTCGATGGCGGGCAATGCATTGATGGCCTGCGCCTTGGCGACGATCTGCTTGAGGTCGGCCTCGCCGAGCGACTGCAGCACGTAGACCGCGGCCCGCGAGAGCAGCGCCGAGTTGACCTCGAACGACGGGTTCTCGGTGGTGGCGCCGATGAAGGTGAAGAGGCCCGACTCGACGTGCGGCAGGAAGGCGTCCTGCTGGCTCTTGTTGAAGCGATGCACTTCGTCGACGAAGACGATGGTGCGCCGCTGCTCGAGCCCGTCGCGCGCCGCGGTCGCGCGCTCGACCGCCTCGCGGATGTCCTTCACGCCACCGAGCACCGCGCTGATGCTCAGGAACTGCGCATCGAAGGCATCGGCCATCAGGCGCGCGATGGTGGTCTTGCCGGTGCCGGGCGGGCCCCAGAGGATGCACGAATGCGGCTGGCCCGACTCGAAGGCGATGCGCAGCGCCATGCCGGGCCCGAGCAGGTGCTGCTGGCCGATGACTTCACCGAGCGTGCGCGGACGCAGGCGCTCGGCCAGGGGTTGATGCGAGCTGACGGCCAAGAGCGGGATGAGCGAGTGAGGGGTGGATTACTGCTTGACGACGTCCGCGCCGGTGGGCACCTTGAAGTCGAAGGTGGCGGCGGGCAGCGCGGGGTTGACCTCGACCTTGCTGAACTTGAGCACCGAGCGCTGGCCGAAGCTGTCGAGGATCTCGAGCGCCGCGAGCGCGTCGCCCTGGAAGCCGACCTGCACGTTCTGCAACTGGCCGTCCTTGTTCTTCGGCGTGGCCTTGACCCATTGCAGGCCGTCGCGCTCCGGTCCTGCTTCGAGCGCGAAATCGGCCTGCAACGCGCGCAGGTCGGGCGCGGCGGCGATCAGGGCCGCGGGCGTCGAACCCAGGGCCTGCGCCTGCGCGCGCTGCGTGACCTGGTTGAGGTCGGCGTCGTAGAGCCACAGCGTCTTGCCGTCGGCCACGATGCTCTGCGCGAAGGGCTTCTTGTAGTCGAACTTGAAGCGGCCGGGCCGCTGAAATTCGAAGGTGCCGCTCGAGGTCTTCACGCGGCCGGCCTGGCCGTCGCGCGGCGGCGCGGTCACGGTCTGGGTGAAATCGGCGCGGCCGGACTTGGCGGACTTGACGAAAGCCTCGAGGCTTTCCATGCCGCCGGCCCATGCATGGGCGCCACAGGCGAGGAGAAGGCCGGCGAGCAGCCAGGGACGAGTCTTCATTTTTTCAAACCTTCGAAGCTGAACACCGCATCGACCTTACCCCGGCGGCCATGGCCGCCCTTGTAGGGCTTGATGAAGATTTGCAAGGGGCAGCGAGCTTGTGCAAGCCGTATCTCAACACGTAACGGAATGGACGCGGGATCGCGCGGGAGCGCCTATTCGGCGCGCGCGGGCACGAGGATCTCGCGCTGGCCGCTGCCGCTCATGGCGCTCACCAGGCCGGCCTTCTCCATGTCCTCGACCAGCCGCGCCGCGCGGTTGTAGCCGATCTTCAGGTGGCGCTGCACCAGCGAGATGCTGGCCTTGCGGTTCTTGAGCACCACCTCGACCGCCTGGTCGTACATCGGGTCCTTCTCGCTGTCGCCGCCGCCGCCGAGCAGGTCGCCGTCACCGTCGCCATCGACCGTGCCGCCTTCGAGCACGCCCTCGATGTAGTCGGGCTCGCCCTGGCTCTTGAGATAGGCCACCACGCGATGCACTTCCTCGTCGCTCACGAAGGCACCATGCACGCGGATCGGCAGACCGGTGCCGCTGGGCATGTAGAGCATGTCGCCCATGCCCAGCAGCGCCTCGGCGCCCATCTGGTCGAGGATGGTGCGGCTGTCGATCTTGCTCGAGACCTGGAACGCGATGCGGGTCGGGATGTTGGCCTTGATGAGGCCGGTGATCACGTCGACGCTGGGCCGCTGCGTGGCCAGGATCAGGTGGATGCCGGCGGCGCGCGCCTTCTGCGCGAGGCGGGCGATCAGCTCTTCGATCTTCTTGCCGACCACCATCATCAGGTCGGCGAGCTCGTCGATCACGACCACGATGTGCGGCTCGCGACGCAGCGGCTCGGGGTCGTCGGGCGTCAGGCTGAAGGGGTTGTAGATGAACTCCTCGCGCGCCTTGGCCTCGTCGATCTTGGTGTTGTAGCCCGCGAGATTGCGCACGCCGAGCTTGCTCATGAGCTTGTAGCGGCGCTCCATCTCGGCCACGCACCAGTTGAGGCCGTGCGCGGCCTGGCGCATGTCGGTGACCACCGGCGCGAGCAGATGCGGAATGCCTTCGTAGACCGACATTTCCAGCATCTTCGGGTCGATCATGAGCAGGCGCACGTCGCGCGCCTCGGCCTTGTAGAGCAGGCTCAGGATCATCGCGTTGATACCCACCGACTTGCCCGAACCGGTGGTACCGGCCACCAGCACGTGCGGCATCTTCGCGAGGTCGGCGACCACGGGGTTGCCGATGATGTCCTTGCCCAGGCCCATCGTGAGCATCGACTTGCCCTCGTTGTAGACCTGCGAGCCGAGGATCTCGCTGAGCTTGATCGACTGGCGCTTGGCGTTCGGCAGTTCGAGTGCCATGTAGTTCTTGCCGGGGATGGTCTCGACCACGCGGATCGACACCAGCGAGAGCGAACGCGCGAGGTCCTTCGCGAGGTTGACGATCTGCGAGCCCTTGACACCGGTGGCGGGCTCGATCTCGTAGCGCGTGATGACCGGGCCGGGCGAGGCGAGCACGACGCGCACCTCGACGCCGAAGTCCTTGAGCTTCTTCTCGATCATGCGCGAGGTCATCTCGAGCGTGTCGGCCGAGACGGTTTCCTGGCGGCTCTGGGCGGCATCGAGCAGGTCGACCTGCGGCAGCTTGTTGTCGGGCAGCTCCTTGAACAGCGGCTTCTGGCGCTCCTTGGCGACGCGGTCGCTCTTGGGCACCTCGGTCATCGCGGGCTCGATCTGCACCGGCGGCGACGCGGGGCGGCGCTTGGCGCGCGGCTCGATGCGCAGGTCGTCCATGTCGGGCGCGGTGGCAGGTTGGTCGCCGTCGATCGAAGGTTCGATGGCGCCGCGCGGCACGTAGGCGGGTTCGTCGTCGACCTCGGCGCGGCGCTCGCGCACGGCCTTCTTGCCCAACGCGATGTCGGCGGCGACCTCGCGCTTTTCGCGCCGCGATTCGAACAGCGAATACACGCGCGCGCCGATGCGTTCGGCGATCTGGCTCCAGGAGAAGCGGAACACCAGCGCCGAACCGATCACGCCGCCGGCGATGGCCACCAGCGCGGAACCGGTGAAGCCCATCCAGCGCACGCTCGCGGGACCGACCAGCAGGCCGATGGCGCCGCCGCCCGAGCCGGGCAGGTGCGATTCGAGCCGGTACAGGCGCGACCACTCGAGCATGGTGCTCGCGCACAGCAGCAGCACGAGCCCGAACCAGAAGGCCAGGCGGCTGCGGTTGAAGCGGCCGCGCGGTACCGGATCGCCCTGCGGACCGGTCTCGCCGCCGCGCATCCAGCTCGCGAGCGAGGACAGCCAGGCGCGCAGCCCGGCCGCCAGGCACCACCAGACCGAATAGCCGGCCAGGAAGTAGCTTCCATCGGCCACCCAGGCGCCGATGCGGCCGCCCCAGTTCTTGATCTCGCCGCCGGTGCCCGAGGTCGACCAGGCCGCATCGGAGGGCGTGAAGCTCAGCATGGCGAGCAGCCAGAACAACAGCGCCGCGAAACCGGCGATCAGGGTGATCTCGTGGGCGAAGCGCATGGCCCGCACACGCACGGGCGCACCTTCGCCGGCCGTGGAAGAGTGAAGCGTATTGAGCGAATAGGTCATGAAATACTGGCGGCCAGACCGGCAGCATGCGGGTCTGGCGGCACGAACACTACAACGAAAAGGGCCGCGGCTATTCTGCCGCGTCCACGGGCCGCGGCAGTTTCGCTCACACCTTCTTTCACGCCCCGTGCCGGCTCAGGCCAGCGACAGCAGGCGCTCCTTGACGATCATCGAGCCGTCCTCGAGGGTCTGCACGAAACCGCGCTCCTCGAGATCCTTCATCACGCGGCTCACCATCTCGCGCGAGGCGCCGACCATCTTCGCGAGGTCCTGGCGCGAGATCTTCTCGCGCACCTTGAGGTTGCCGGCGCCATCGTCGACCGCGAACTCGAGCAGCGAGCGCGCGACGCGGCCGTAGACGTCCATCAGCGCGAGCGACTCGATCTTGCGGTCGGCATGGCGCAGGCGCTGCACCAGGCCGCGCATGATGTTGTAGGCCATCGAGGAGTTCTCGGGCAGGCAGCGCGCGAAGGCTTCGCGGCCCAGCATCAGCACGTCGCACTGGATCTCGGTGCGCACGGTGGCCGAGTGCGGCTCGTCGTCGATCAGGCTCATCTCGCCCAGATAGTCGCCGGGATGCAGCGTGGCCAGGATGACCTCGCGGCCGCGGCTGTCCGCGCTGGTCACGCGCGCTCGCCCCGTCAGGATGATGTAGAGCGCATCGGACTTCTTGCCCTGCTCGACCACGACCTCCGCGCGCTTGAAACGCTTCTTGATGATCGCATCCGCAATGCTTGCGGACTGCGAAGGAGTCAGCGACGCGAACAGCGGAACGCGCCGGAGCAATTCAAGGTTGGACAGCATCGACATTCATTCAATCCCTGGTACCGCGCGCTCCTGCGGTCGGGCCATCGGCGCGCCGATGGATTACTACAATCGCGCGCATTGAAAACACCGTGCACTCGGTGGTTGATCCGAGCGGCGATACTCCCCATGTATCGCTACCACCCTCAAAATGTACACGCTGAATCAGCGCAATTCCTAGGTTTTTACGCACCATGTCCGCTTCCCAACATGCCAAGGTTTTAATTCTGGGCTCAGGTCCCGCCGGTTATACGGCTGCCGTTTATGCGGCGCGTGCAAATCTTCAGCCTTTGCTGATTACCGGCATGGCACAGGGCGGGCAATTGATGACGACCACCGAGGTCGACAATTGGCCGGCCGATGTGCATGGCGTGCAGGGTCCCGACCTCATGCAGCGTTTTCTGGAGCATGCCGAGCGCTTCAAGACCCAGATCGTGTTCGACCACATCAACAAGGTCGACCTGAGCAAGCGCCCCTTCACGCTCACCGGTGACAGCGGCACCTACACCTGCGATGCGCTCGTGATCGCCACCGGCGCGTCGGCCAAGTACCTGGGCCTCGAATCCGAGCAGAAGTTCATGGGCCGCGGTGTTTCGGGTTGCGCCACCTGCGATGGATTCTTCTATCGCGAGCAGGAAGTCTGCGTGATCGGCGGCGGCAATACCGCGGTCGAAGAAGCGCTTTATCTTTCGAATATCGCGAAAAAAGTAACGCTGGTGCATCGCCGCGACAAATTCCGCGCGGAACCAATCCTGATCGACAAGCTTCACGAAAAAGAAGCCGAAGGCAAAATCGAACTGAAAGTACACAATACGCTCGATGAAGTCCTGGGCGACGATTCCGGCGTGACCGGCATTCGCATCAAGAACACGCAGACCGGCGCGACCGAGCAGATCGACCTCAAGGGCTGCTTCATCGCGATCGGCCACCATCCGAACACGGACATCTTCCAGGGCCAGGTCGACATGAAGGACGGCTACATCGTCACGCGCTCGGGCCTGCAGGGCTTCGCCACCATGACCAGCGTGCCGGGCGTGTTCGCCGCCGGCGACGTGCAGGACCACATCTACCGCCAGGCCATCACCAGCGCCGGCACGGGCTGCATGGCCGCGCTCGATGCGCAGCGCTTCCTGGAGCAGGACGGCACGCTCTGAGCCGCGAGGCTCCTCGACGAGGCGGGCCCGGTGCCCGCCTTTTTCATGGGCCCGCCCCGGGCTTTGCTGCCGGGCCGCCAAAAGGGCTATAATCCGAGGCTTTGCCGAAATCGCGCCTCCTTTCCATGAAGGGTGGGCTCAGCGGCAATCCGGGGTACCGCCACCCGTTTCTGGCGAGGTCAAGCTGCAAAACACCCTCGGCCACTGCTGTCGAGCCGGTGCCAGCTGTTCAAGAAAGAGTGTCCTCATGGCACGCGTATGTGAAGTCACGGGCAAGGGCCCGATGGTGGGAAACAACGTTTCCCACGCCAACAACAAAACCAAGCGCCGGTTCCTGCCGAACCTGCAATACCGTCGTTTCTGGGTCGAAACGGAAAACCGCTGGGTTCGCCTGCGTGTTTCGAGCGCTGCCCTGCGCCTGATCGACAAGAACGGCATCGACGCCGTGCTCGCAGACCTGCGCGCACGCGGCCAAGCTTAAGGAGCTGAATCATGGCAACGAGCAAAGGCGGACGCGAAAAGATCAAGCTGGAATCCACCGCGGGTACCGGCCACTTCTACACGACCAGCAAGAACAAGAAGACGATGCCTGAAAAGATGTCGATCATGAAGTTCGACCCGAAGGCACGCAAGCACGTCGAATACAAGGAAATCAAGCTGAAGTAATTCAGTCTGAATTCTTTCTAAAAAGCCCGCAGCGCAAGCCGCGGGCTTTTTTATTTGCCCTGAATTTCGCCCGCAGAGCGAATTACCGGGACGGGCCAGCCATCTGACGCGCCCTCCAGATTCCTTCCCCACGGAAACGTCGGGCACAAAAAAGCCGGCCATCGGGCCGGCTTTTTGACAGGGGCCAAGGCCCCGGCGGAGGTCAGGCGCGCGCCGAGCGCAGCCGCGTCGAGAACTCGCGCAGGCCCGCGATGCCGCTGGCTTCCGCGCGATGGCACCAGGCCGCCAGATCGGCCGCCAGCTGCTCGCGCGAATGCGAGGTGTTGAGCCACAGCTGGCGCAGCTCTTCGCGCATGGTCGCCATCTTGTCGAGCACCGGGTGAGCGGCACGGGCCTGCACCACGTGCGAGCGAGCCGATGCAGGCACCTTGTCGTCGTCGCGGTGCATCCAGCGCTTGGCGGCCTTCAGCACCGAGAGGTCGGCGCCCTTGCTCTTGAGCGCGGCGATTTCCTCTTGGGTGGCACGGCGCATTTCGCGTGCATAGCCGGCCATCACTTCGTAGCGGTTGGCGATGACGGCTTCGAGCGTCTTCTCGTTGGCCACGGGCTGGATGTCGCCGATCTGCATCTTCGGCGGCACCTTCTTGACCTTGGCCCAGCCGATCTTCTGCATCATCTGGATGTAGATCCAGCCGATGTCGAACTCGTACTTCTTGACCGAGAACTTGGCCGAGGTCGGGTAGGTGTGGTGGTTGTTGTGCAGCTCCTCGCCACCGATGATCAGGCCCCAGGGCATGATGTTGCGGCTGGCGTCGGGCGCCTCGAAGTTGCGATAGCCCCAGTAGTGGCCGATGCCGTTGATGATGCCGGCGGCGGTGATCGGGATCCACAGCATCTGGACCGCCCACACGGCCATGCCGAGCGTGCCGAACAGCGCCAGGTTGATCACCAGCATCAGGCCCACGCCCTGCCAGCTGTAGCGCGAATACAGGTTGCGCTCGATCCAGTCGTCGGGCGTGCCGTGACCGTAGCGCTCCATCGTTTCCTTGTTCTTCGACTCCGCGCGGTAGAGCTCGGCGCCGCGCCAGAGCACTTCCTCGATGCCCTTGACCTGCGGGCTGTGCGGATCTTCCTCGCTCTCGCACTTGGCGTGGTGCTTGCGGTGGATCGCGACCCACTCCTTCGTCACCATGCCGGTGCCGAGCCAGAGCCAGAAGCGGAAGAAATGCGACGGGATCGGACCGAGGTCCATCGCCCGGTGCGTTTGCGTCCGGTGCAGGAAGATCGTCACGGCGGCGATCGTGATGTGCGTGGTGACGAGCGTGTACAGCACGATCTGCCACCAGGTGAGATCCCACAGGCCGTTTCCGAGCCAGTCGATGGCCGCGCTCAGGATGGCGGAGTCAGGAAGCAACATTGAGTCAGGTACTCCATAACCGCACGAAGGTGCGGCTTCTAGGTAACTCGCAATTTTAGGGCCGGGGGTCAGGAATCACTCACCTTTCACCCCATGGTTTGCGCAGATTTACCCTAACTTTGGAGCCCCGTACCTATTTGCGGTTCCACACGGCCGCAAAGAAACCGTCGGTGGCATGCAGATGAGGCCACAGGCGCAGGTAGCGCCGTCCGTCGGCGCCGCCCGCGACCAGGCTGTCGCCCCGCTCCACCTTGAGGCCCTGCAGCAGTTCCGCCGCGTCCACGGGCACGAAATCGGGATTCGCGGCGCCGAAAGCCTCCGCGATGGCCTCGTTTTCCTCGGGCAGCACGCTGCAGGTGGCGTAGACCAGCCGCCCGCCCGACTTCACGAGCCGGGCCGCGCTCTGCAGGATCGCCGCCTGCTTCACGGTCAGTTCCTCCACCGATTTGGCCGATTGGCGCCATTTCAGGTCCGGATTGCGCCGCAGCGTCCCGAGCCCCGAGCACGGCGCATCGACCAGCACCCGGTCGATCTTGCCCGCCAGCCGCTTCACCCGGTCGTCGCGCTCGTGCGCGATGGCGGCCGGATGCACATTCGAGAGATTGCTGCGCGCCAGCCGGGGCTTGAGCGCGTCGAGGCGGTGCGCCGAGGTGTCGAAGGCGTACAGCCGCCCGGTGTTGCGCATGCCCGCGCCGATCGCCAGCGTCTTGCCACCGGCGCCCGCGCAGAAATCGACCACCATCTCGCCACGCTTGGCGTCCAGCAGCAGCGCCAGCAGCTGCGAGCCCTCGTCCTGCACCTCGATGGCGCCGCGCACGAAGGCGTCGAGCTTGGTCAGCGCGGGCTTGCCTTCGAGGCGCAAGCCCCAGGGCGAATACGGTGTCGCTTCCGATTTGATAGCAGCCTTGGCAAGCTCCGCCTTCACGTCGGCCCGCTTGTCATGCAGGGAATTGACGCGCAGGTCGAGCGGCGCCGGCTGCTGCAGGCTCTGGACCAGCGGCCAGAAACCGTCGCCGAGCTGGTTCTTGAGCGGCGCCACCAGCCATTCGGGCAGGTTGTGGCGATGGCGCTCGAGCAGGTCGGCCTCGCTGACCGCGTCGCAGTTGTCGAGCCAGCGCTTCTCGGTGTCGTTGAGCGCGCTCTTGAGGAAGTCGCGCGGGCCGTGGAAGCCCAGGATCGCCATCCGGCGTTCCTTCGGGCCGCTGCCCGAGGGCGAGAGGTGATCGAACAGCAGCTTCTTGCGCAGCACGGTGTAGACCGTCTCGGCCAGGGTGGCGCGCTCGCGCGGACCGAACTCGCGGTGGTCGCGAAAGAAGCGCGAAACCACCTGGTCGGCGGGGTGATCGAATTTCAGGACCAGGCCGACCAGATCGGCGGTGGCCTCCAACAGGGCTTTGGGGTGCATGCCCCGATTGTCTCAGCCGCCGCCCGCCTCAGGCTCCGCGCGTCCAGACGGCCCCGAAAGCCTGCCGCTCGATGTCCTCCAGCGTCGGCGAATGCCCGGCCCACAGCACCAGCGCCACGCCGGGCAGGCTCAGGGTCTGCTCGAGCTGGCGGCACAGCTGCCAGCGCTCCTCGTCGTCCAGGCCCGGCAACTCGACGAAGACGACGAAGGCGCGCCGCCACGGAAATTCGCGCAGGTTCTTGCGCACCAGCCAGGCGCGCGACACCGGCAGGTTGCGCACGAGGTCGGCCCGCAGTTCGTCGAGCTCGTGCTCGTTGAGGTCGTGCCGGCCGATCTGGCTGAAGCTCGGCGTCTCGGTCAGTTCCTCCCAGGCGCGCGCCTCGGCTTCCTCGGCCTCCTTCAGGCGGCCGCGCCAGTGCTTGAGGCCCGCCTCGTCGTGCGGACCGGCGTCGGGGTTCTCGAGCACCGCCACCGCATTGCGGGCGGCCCACCAGCGGCTCGCGGCACCCGCCTCGTGCAACCGTTCCAGCACCGCGAGCCGGGTCTCGCGCTCGGTCGAAGGGATCATCTGCGCCAGGCCGCGCAAGGCGCCCGGGTGTTCGGGCGCGATCCGCAGCGCGCGCTCGTAGCGCTCGCGCACTGGCGCCGAGGTGTCGAGGCGGCGCTCGGCGTCGGCCCATTCGACCCACTCGTCGGGTGTGTTGCGCTCGCCGCGCGCCGCCAGCACGGCGATGCGCTCGCGGATGCGCGAGCGGTGCGCGTGGTGCTGCTTCCAGTCGGCGGCATGGGCCTGGCGCCACTGGGCGTCGAAGTGCGCGATCCAGCGCGGGCCGTCGACCAGCATCTCGAGCGCCGGCCGCTTCGACCAGGCCGGCACCGTCGCCTTCTGGCGCAGCGCCTCGAGCCGGTCGCGCAGCACCGGATGGGTGTCTTCCAGGTCGCTGACACGGCGCATCGCCTCGCGCAGCGCCTGGCGCGCGAACTCGGGTCCCGGGGGCGTCGCGGCGCACTCGCGCAGCCCCGCGAAGGGCCCCGGCGGCAGCGGCTCGCGCTCGGCGCGGGCCCAGTGCCAGGGCCAGAACTCGTTGGCGTACCAGTTGGCCTTGATCGAGATCTCGGTCAGCGCCGCGGCCGCCACCGAGGTGCCGAGCAGCCGGCCCGAGATGCGGTCGGCCTCGTACTCGTCCTGCCGCGCCAGCGCGAAGGTCTTGGCCGCGAAGCGCGGAAAGTACCAGCGGAAGAAGGCCTGCGAGACGATCGCCATCACGCCTTCGTTGCGCTGCAGGTTGGCGTCGAGCTTGAGCCACGACAGCCGCGTGCGGTAGATCCAGGCGCTGAGCTTGCCGTGGTTGCCGCGCAGGTGGCCGTACTCGTGCGCGAGCACCGACAGCAGCCGCCGCCGGTCGAGCATCATCAGCAGCGGCAGCCCGATGCTCAGCGAATTGACCGCGCCGCCGAAGAGCCCGAAGCGCGGCACCTGGCGGATGCTGGCGTTGAAGTCGTCGTCGAGGTAGACGCGATGGACCGGTGGTCCCTTGATCTTGCCGCGGATGCGATCGAGCGCCTCGAACAGCTGGGGCGCGTCCTCGCGCGAGAGCTCCAGGCCGTCCGGCTCGTCGAAGCGCACCCACAGCGCACGCACCGTGGCCCACAGCAGGCCCAGGCCGAACAGCAGCAGCCAGCCGCGCGAGACGCTGAAGCGCCCGTCGCCCAGCGACACGGCGACCCAGACGATCAGCCCCATCGCCAGCCCGAGGCAGGCCAGCACCCAGAGATAGCCCAGCGCCGCGAACGCCGCCACGCCGCGGCGGTAGCGCGCGCTGTCCTCCGCACTGGCATGCTCGCTCAGCCGGACGAGGTGGACAAAATCAGCGCGATCCATTCCGGTACTTCCGCCGGCCCCGGCATGCCTGCCGGCGGCCCCGACTCCTGACAAAGAAAGAAACGACCCCGTGACCGACGACGACCTGCCGCCCCTGATCCAGACCCCGCCGGGCCGCTACCGCCACTACAAGGGCGGGGAATACGAGGTGCTGGACACCGTGCGCCACAGCGAGACCCTGGAACCGATGACGCTCTACCGCGCGCTCTACGGCGCCCGCGGCCTGTGGGTGCGCCCGGCCGCGATGTTCGAGGAAACCGTGGACATCGACGGCCGGCTGCAGCCGCGCTTCGCGCGGATCGAAGGCTGAACGGGCATCGGCGCTCATCCTGCGTCGCCGGTTCGCCGTCCGTTCGGGAAATCGGGCCGAACCGCTCAGCCGCAGCGGACGTCCGTCACCCGGTTGCGCGCATCGACGTCGAGGTTGAGGCGCCCGCCATCGAGCTCGGTGGTCGCGGCATCGCCGGGCTTGAGCACGCGCACCGTGCCGGCGCCCGCGCGCACCCTGGCGGCGGCTTCGAGCTGCGGCGTGAGCTGCTGACCCACGGCGAAACGGGCACCGTCGGCACCGCACTGGAACACCGGGGCGGGCGGCGGCGCCGGTGCGGCGGGCGGCGGCGGGGCCGGAGCGGCGCAGCCTGCCATCAGGGCGGCACCGGCGATCGTGGACAGTAGCGATTGCGTTTTCACTGCGACTCCCGAAAACCCGCGAATATAAACAAGTTCTTTAAGGATTGTGTCCCAATGTATCCGTCAGCCACTGGGCGATGGCGCGTGGATACAACTGGTGCTCCTGGGCGAGCACCCGGCCGGCGAGCGTCGCCGCCGTGTCGTCGGGCAGCACCGGCACCACGGCCTGCGCCAGGATCGGGCCGTGGTCGAGCTCGGTCGTGACCTGATGCACCGTGACGCCGGCCACCTTGCAGCCCGCGTCGATCGCGCGCTGGTGGGTGTGCAGGCCCGGGAAGGCCGGCAGCAGCGAGGGATGGATGTTCACCAGCCGCCCGGCATAGCGCTCGACGAAGCCGGGCGTCAGGATGCGCATGAAGCCCGCGAGCACCACCAGTGCCGGCGCATGCGCGTCGACCGCCACGGCGAGCGCCTGGTCGAAGGCTTCGCGGCTCGCGAAATCCTTGTGCGGCACCACCGCGGTCGCGATGCCCTGCGCCCGGGCCAGCGCCAGGCCGCCCGCCTCCGCCTTGTTGCTGACGACGGCGGCGACACAAGCGCCGAAACGTTCGGCCCAGCGGTCGCGCGCCGCGGCGCGCACGATGGCCTCCATGTTGGAGCCGCCGCCGGAGATCAGGATCACGATGTTCTTCATGGGAGGCGGGATTATCCGTGCCCGTGAAAGCGCCCTTTTCCCGCCCTCCCCCTTGCCGCGCGAGGTCCGCGCACCCAGACTTGTCGCCGCGCGGACAGCGATTTGCAGCACGACCGTGCTAAAACTCATGGCTCCGGAGACACGCCGCGTCTGCGGTGCACCGACGATCAACACAGCGAGGCACGCATGGATTTGAGCTTCACGCCCGAAGAACAGCAGTTCCGCGAAGAGATTCGCGCATGGGTCAAAGAAAACCTTCCCAAGGAAATCTCCACCAAGGTCCACAACGCGCTGGAACTCACGCGCGACGATATGCAGACCTGGGCCAAGATCCTCGGCAAGAAGGGCTGGCTGGGCTACGGCTGGCCCAAGGAATTCGGCGGTCCCGGCTGGACCGCCGTGCAGCGCCACCTGTTCGAGGAAGAGACCGCGCTGGCCGGCGCGCCGCGCATCGTGCCCTTCGGCCCGGTGATGGTGGCTCCGGTCATCATGGCCTTCGGCAACCCCGAGCAGCAGAAGCGCTTCCTGCCCGGCATCGCCAGCGGCGAGGTCTGGTGGAGCCAGGGCTACAGCGAACCGGGCTCGGGCTCCGACCTCGCCTCGCTCAAGACCAAGGCCGAACGCCAGGGCGACAAGTACATCGTCAACGGCCAGAAGACCTGGACCACGCTCGGCCAGTACGGCGATTGGATGTTCAACCTCGTGCGCACCAGCAGCGAGGGCAAGCCCCAGACCGGCATCAGCTTCCTGCTGCTCGACATGAAGTCGCCCGGCGTCACCGTGCGCCCGATCAAGCTGCTCGACGGCGGCCATGAAGTCAACGAAGTGTTCTTCGACAACGTCGAGGTGCCGGCCGAGAACCTGATCGGCGAGGAGAACAAGGGCTGGACCTACGCCAAGCACCTGCTCTCGCACGAGCGCACCAACATCGCCGACATCAACCGCGCCAAGCGCGAGCTCGAGCGCCTCAAGCGCATCGCGAAGACCGAGGGCGTGTACGACGACGCGCGCTTCCGCGACGAGATCGCCAGGCTCGAGGTCGACATCGTCGCGCTCGAGATGATGGTGCTGCGCGTGCTGTCGGCCGCCACCTCGGGCAAGAACTCGCTCGACGTGGCCGGCCTGCTCAAGATCCGCGGCAGCGAGATCCAGCAGCGCTACAGCGAACTGATGATGCTCGCGGGCGGCCCGTATGCGCTGCCGCTGATCCGCGAAGCCATGGCCGCCGGCTGGCAGGGCAACTTCCCGGGCGGCAACCCGGCGCTCGCGCCGCTGTCGTCGACCTTCTTCAACATGCGCAAGACCACCATCTACGGCGGCTCGAACGAAGTGCAACGCAACATCGTCGCGCAGACGGTGCTGGGCTGAGGAGACAAAGACATGGATTTCAATTTCACCGACGACCAGGAACAACTGCGCGACGCCGTCCGCAAATGGGTCGACAAGGGCTATGACTTCGAGCGCCGCCGCGGCATCGAGGCCAAGGGCGGCTTCTCGCGCGAGGCCTGGGACGAACTGGCCGAGCTCGGCCTCGGCGGCCTCTACATTTCCGAGGACGATGGCGGCCTGGGCATGGGCCCGGTGGCCGGCATGGTCGTGATGGAAGAACTGGGCCGCGGCATCGTGCTCGAGCCCTTCGCGCAGACGCTGATCGCGAGTGCCGTGCTCGGCGGCTACGCGGGCGACGCGCTCAAGAAGGCCTGGCTGCCGCGCATCGCGGGTGGCGAGGCCATCGTGGTGCTGGCCTACCAGGAACGCAAGGCGCGCTATCGCCTCGACGTCTGCGAAGCCAAGGCCGTGAAGGCCGGCGAGGCATGGAGCCTGACCGGCGCCAAGAGCCTGGTGGCCATCGGCGACCAGGCCGATGCCTACCTCGTGCCCGCCCAGGCCGACGGCAAGATCGCCCTGTTCCTGGTCGAGCGCAGCGCCAGCGGCGTGGAAGCGCGCGGCTACGGCACGCAGGACGGCAGCCGCGCCGCCGAGGTGGTGTTCGACAAGGCCGACGCCACGCTGGTCACGGCCGACGGCCTCGCGGCCCTCGAGTACGCGGTCGACGTCGGCATCGCCGCCACCTGCGCCGAAGCGGTGGGCGTGCTCGACAAGACGGTGGACGTGACGGTCGACTACATGAACCAGCGCAAGCAGTTCGGCGTGGTCATCTCGAGCTTCCAGGCGCTGCGCCACCGCGTCGCCGACATGAAGATGCAGCTCGAGCTCGCGCGCTCGATGAGCTACTACGCCACGCTCAAGCTCAACGCCCCCGCGGCCGAGCGGCGCCAGGCGCTGGCGCGCGCCAAGTACCAGCTCGGCGTGTCGATGCGCTTCGTGGGCCAGAACTCGGTGCAGCTGCACGGCGGCATCGGCGTGACCGACGAATACATCGGCAGCCACTACTTCCGCAAGCTCACGCAGCTCGAGATGAGCTTCGGCGACAGCTTCCACCACCTGGGCGAGGTGTCGGCGCGCATGCAGGACACGGCCGGCGTCTTCGCCTGACGGTGCTTTTCTCTTAGCATCCAACGCCCGCCCGCCTTCGCGCCGGCGGGCGTTTTTTCATTCGGAACGGCCGCCGCAACGCAACCACGAAGACCGACCATGCCATCCCGCCGCACCCTCCTCCTCGGCGCGCCGCCGGTCCTCGCCGGGCTGCTCGCGTCCCCCGCCCTCCTGTTGACCGCCTGCGCCAATGCGCCGACCGCCATGCCCTCGCTCGCCGACCGCCCGCCCATCGTCTTCGTGCACGGCAACGGCGACTCGGCCGCGCTGTGGCAGACCACGCTCTGGCGCTTCGAGTCGAACGGCTGGCCGCGCGAGCGGCTGTTCGCCTTCGACCAGCCCCTGCCGCTGGCGCGCGACGACGACGGCGTGGCCCAGCCCGGGCGCAGTTCCACGGCCGAATCGGCCGCCTTCCTCAAGGACCGGGTCGAGCAGGTGCTGCGCGCCACCGGCGCGGCCAGGGTGGTGCTGATCGGCAACTCGCGCGGCGGCAACACCATCCGCAACTACGTGCAGAACGGCGGCGGCGCGGCCGTTACCAGCCACGTGGTGCTCGGCGGCAACCCGGCGCACGGCATCTGGGCCGTGCCGGGCCTGCGCGAGAACAACGAGTTCTCGGGGCTGTCGCCCTTCATGCGGCAGCTCAACGCGCCCAAGGGCCCGAACGGCGACGAGGTGACGCCCGGCCTGAAGTGGCTCACGCTGCGCTCGGACAACAACGACAAGTACGCCCAGCCCGACGGCCTGTGGATCGGCTCGCCCGGCAAGCCGACGAACATCGGCTTCGACGGCCCGGCGCTCAAGGGCGCGACCAACACCGTGCTGCCGCGGGTCGACCATCGCGAGACCTCGTTCTCGCCCGCGGCCTTCGCGGCGACCTGGCAGTTCCTCACCGGCGAGGCGCCGCGCAGCCTGGAGATCGCGCGCGAGGCCAACGTGGTGCTCGACGGCCGCGCGATCGGCGCGGAGAACCAGTCGCTGGCCGGCGCGCAAGTGCTGGTGTACGCGGTCGATCCGGCCACCGGCCGGCGGCTCGGCGAGCCCGTGCACCGCAAGACCATCGGCACCGATGGCCGCTGGGGACCCTTCAACGCACGCGCCGATGCGGCCTACGAATTCGTGCTCGACACGCAGGCCAGCGTCACCCACATCTACCGCAGCCCGTTCCCGCGCGGCAGCAGCCTCGTGAACCTGCGGCTCGACCCGATCGTGCCGGCCGACGGCAGCGCCAACGCGGTGGCCGTCTTCACGCGGCCGCGCGGCTATTTCGACGCGCAGCGCGACACCATGCGCTTCGACGGCAAGAGCCCGCCGGCAGGGGTGCCGCCCAAGGGGGCCGGCGTGTCGAGCTCGCGCTTGCGCGAGACGGGCTCCGAGCCGCAGCGCGCGGTCACGGGCGAGTTCAATGGCGAGCGCCTCACGGGGCTCACCTGGCCCGCGGTCAAGGGCCATGTCACGGTGCTGGAACTGACCTACTGAAGAAAAGGCGGCATGCGATGAACGACAGCTCCCCCTTCGTGCTCGAGGCCCGCGACGCCCGCGGCGTGGTCACGCTCACGCTCAACCGCCCGGGCGCGTTCAATGCGCTGTCCGAGGGCATGCTGGGCGCCCTCGAGGACGCCATCGCCGGCATCGCGGCCGACGACACGGTGCGTGCCGTCGTGATCGCGGGTGCCGGCAAGGCCTTCTGCGCCGGCCACGACCTGAAGGAAATGCGCGCCGCGCCCGCGCTCGACTACTACCAGCGCCTGTTCGCGCGCTGCGGCGAGATGATGCTGTCGCTGCAGCGGCTGCCGGTGCCCGTCATCGCGCGCGTGCACGGCATCGCGACGGCCGCGGGTTGCCAGCTGGTGGCGGTGTGCGACCTCGCCGTGGCCTCGAGCGAGGCGCGCTTCGCGGTCAGCGGCGTCAACGTCGGGCTGTTCTGCGCCACGCCGAGCGTCACACTGTCGCGCAACCTGGGCCGCAAGGAGGCCTTCGAGATGCTCGTCACCGGCGAATTCATCGGCGCCGAGGAGGCGCGCGAGAAGGGCCTGGTCAACCGCGTGGCGCCACCGGCCGAGCTCGATGCCGCGCTCGAGGCGCTGCTGGCCAGCATCGTCGCCAAGCCGCGCACCGCGCTGGCGCTCGGCAAGGCGCTGTTCTACCGGCAGCTCGAAACGGGCATCGCGCCGGCACTGGCGGACGCCAGCCAGACCATGGCCTGCAACATGATGGATGCGAGTGCGCTCGAAGGCGTGCAGGCCTTCATCGAGAAGCGCCCGCCGGCCTGGAAAGCCTGAACCCGGCCAGCTAGCTGTCGTGCAGCCGCGAGCTCTGCGGCAGGTGCGCCATCAGGAATTCCATCTGGTCCGCCAGGATGCGGCGGTTGCGCAGGATGAAATCCTCCCAGAGGCTGGGCACGTAGGGCGCGTACAAGAGCGGCATGTTGGCCTGCTCGGGGGTGCGGCTGCTCTTGCGGTGGTTGCAGGGCTTGCAGGCCGTGACCACGTTCATCCAGGTGTCGATGCCGCGCTGCGCGAACGGAATGATGTGCTCGCGGGTCAGCTCGTCCTCGTGGAAATGGCCGCCGCAGTAGGCGCAGACGTTGCGGTCGCGCGCGAACAGCTTGCTGTTGGTGAGGCCCGGACGCTGGGTGAAGGGGTTGATGCGCGGCACGCCCTTGGTGCCGATGATGCTGTTGACGGCAATCTGCGACTGCTCGCCCGTCATCGCGTTGTGGCCGCCGCGGAACAGGGCCACCTGGCCGCCAGCCTCCCAGCGGACTTCGTCCGCTGCATAGTGGATCACCGCCTGTTCGAGCGAAATCCACGACTGGGGCAGCCCTTGGGCCGACAGCTTCAAGACCTTCACCACACGCCTCCTCGACAGAACGAAAGAAACACGGAGAGACCCGGGACACGGAGCGCGTCGGCGACCTCGCGGATCGGCGCACTGCGTCACAATATACCGGCTTTGTGACAAAACGGCCTGATGAGCCCATTCGGCGGGCGACAGGCGCTATCAAAAAGATATTCACCCATGCAGGTTTTCCGCGGCTTCCGGCACCCGGGCGTGGCTCCGGCCTGCGCCTTGACCATCGGCAATTTCGACGGCGTCCACCGCGGCCACCAGGCCATGCTGGCGCTCCTGCAGACCGAGGCGCGGCAGCGCGGCCTGCCGAGCTGCGTGCTGACCTTCGAGCCCCATCCGCGCGACTATTTCGCCGCGCTCGCGAAGAAGCCCGAACTCGCGCCGGCGCGCATCGGCACGCTGCGCGACAAGCTCGGCGAGCTGGCCGCCTGCGGCGTCGCGCAGACGGTGGTGCTGCCCTTCGATGCCCGGCTCGCCTCGCAGTCGCCCGAGGAATTCATCCAGAACGTGCTGGTCGACGGCCTGGGCGCGCGCTACGTGCTGGTGGGCGACGACTTCCGCTTCGGAGCCAAACGCGCGGGCGACTACGCGATGCTCGACGCGGCCGGCGATGCCCGCGGTTTCGATGTCGCGCGCATGAACAGCTACGAGGTGCACGGCCTGCGCGTGTCGAGCTCGGCCGTGCGCGAGGCGCTGGCCGAAGGCCGCATGGCCGATGCCCAGACCCTGCTCGGCCGGCCCTACGCCATCTCGGGCCACGTGGTGCACGGGCGCAAGCTGGGCCGCGCGCTCGGTGCCTCGGCACCGGGGCAGGACGATGGCTTCCGCACCCTCAACCTGCGCTTCAAGCACTGGAAACCGGCGGCCAGCGGCATCTTCGTGGTGCTGGTGCACGGCCTGTCCGAGCGGCCGCTGCCCGGCGTCGCCAACCTCGGCGTGCGGCCCTCGCTCGACCCGAACGACGTCAATGCCGGCCGGGTCCTGCTCGAGACCCATTGCCTCGAGTGGCCCTCTCACCTGGGCGCCGAAGGGGCCTACGGTAAAATCGTGCGCGTGGAACTGCTGCACAAATTGCACGACGAATTGCGCTACACCAGCCTCGAAGCCCTCACCGCGGGCATCGCGAAGGATGGCCGCGACGCGCGTGCCTTCTTTGCATCCACCCACGCAGAAACCCACCGCCAGACCACGCGCGATCGAATTTAGCCCTGCACGCTCCGTGCTGCCGCCCTTCGACAAGCTCAGGGCGAACGGCTTTTCTTCCGCACCGACGCCCTTTGTGCCGTTCGGGCTGAGCCTGTCGAAGCCCACTGTTTCGCACCCCCAACATGTCTGACGCTGCTGCCCCCACCGATTACCGTTCCACGCTGAACCTGCCCGACACCCCCTTCCCGATGCGCGGCGACCTGCCCAAGCGCGAACCGGGCTGGGTCAAGGAATGGAACGACGCCGAGCACGGCACCTACCACCGCCTGCGCCTGGCCCGCCGCGGCGCGCCCAAGTTCATCCTGCACGACGGCCCGCCCTACGCCAACGGCCAGATCCACATGGGCCACGCGGTGAACAAGATCCTCAAGGACATGATCACCAAGGCGCGCCAGCTCGAGGGCTACGACGCGCTCTACGTGCCGGGCTGGGACTGCCACGGCCTGCCGATCGAGAACGCCATCGAGAAGCAGTTCGGCCGCAACCTGAGCCGCGACGAGATGCAGGCCAAGAGCCGCGCCTACGCCACCGAGCAGATCGCCCAGCAGATGGCCGACTTCCAGCGCCTGGGCGTGCTGGGCGAATGGGACCATCCCTACAAGACCATGGACTTCGCCAACGAGGCCGGCGAACTGCGCGCGTTCAAGCGCGTGATCGAGCGCGGCTTCGTCTACCGCGGCCTGAAGCCGGTCTACTGGTGCTTCGACTGCGGCTCGTCGCTGGCCGAGTTCGAGATCGAGTACGCCGACAAGAAGAGCCAGACCATCGACGTGGCCTTCAAGGCACACGAGCGCGAGAAGGTGCTCGCCGCCTTCGGCCGGCCCGATGCGCTGGGCGACGTCTTCGCCGTCATCTGGACCACCACCGCCTGGACCATCCCGGCCAACCAGGCGATCAACCTCAACCCCGAGCTCGAGTACGCGCTGGTCGACACCGAGCGCGGCCTGCTGATCCTGGCCGCCTCGCTGGTCGAGATGTGCATGACGCGCTATGCGCTCGACGGCAAGGTGATCGCCACCGTCAAGGGCGAGGCGCTCGGCGGGCTCGAGTTCGAACATCCGCTGTACGACGTGGACGCGGGCTACCGCCGCCTGTCGCCGATCTACCTGGCCGACTACGCCACCGCCACCGACGGCACCGGCCTGGTCCACTCCTCGCCCGCCTACGGCCTGGACGACTTCAACTCCTGCGTCGCCCATGGCGTGGCCTACGACGACATCCTGAACCCGGTGCAGGGCAACGGCAGCTACGCGCCCGATTTCCCGCTGTTCGGCGGCCAGAACATCTGGAAGGCCGTGCCGGTGATCATCGGCGCGCTGCGCGATGCCAACCGCCTGCTGACCACCGAGACCATCAGCCACAGCTACCCGCACTGCTGGCGCCACAAGACGCCGGTGATCTACCGCGCGGCGGCGCAGTGGTTCATCCGCATGGACGAGGGCGAGGGCGTGTTCACCAAGGACAAGGCGCCCAAGACGCTGCGCCAGACCGCGCTCGACGCGATCGAGCAGACCAGCTTCTATCCGGAGAACGGCAAGGCCCGCCTGCACGACATGATCGCCGGCCGGCCCGACTGGTGCATCAGCCGCCAGCGCAGCTGGGGCGTGCCGATCCCCTTCTTCCTGCACAAGGATTCGGGCGAGCTGCATCCGCGCACGATGGAGATCCTCGACCAGGCCGCCGACATCGTCGAGAAGGGCGGCATCGAGGCCTGGAGCCGCGTGACGGTGGAAGAGATCCTCGGCGCCGAAGACGCGCCGAGCTACACCAAGAGCACCGACATCCTCGAGGTGTGGTTCGACTCGGGCTCGACCTTCTATCACGTGCTGCGCGGCACGCACCCCACGGTGCACCACGAGACCGGCCCGGAGGCCGACCTCTACCTCGAAGGGCACGACCAGCATCGCGGCTGGTTCCACTCGTCGCTGCTGCTGGCCTGCGCGCTCGAAGACCGCGCGCCCTACAAGGGCCTGCTCACGCACGGCTTCACCGTCGATGCCAAGGGCATCAAGATGAGCAAGTCGCTCAAGAACGGCATCGATCCGCAGGAGATCAGCAACAAGCTGGGCTCGGAGATCATCCGCCTGTGGGTGGCCGCGAGCGACTACTCGGGCGACATCGCGGGCGACGACAAGATCCTCGCGCGCGTGGTCGACGCCTACCGCCGCATCCGCAACACGCTGCGTTTCCTGCTGGCCAACACCAGCGACTTCGACGTCGCGAAGGACGCGCTGCCCCTGTCGGAGCTGTTCGAGATCGACCGCTATGCGCTCGCGCGCGCCGCACAGTTCCAGGACGAGATCCTCGCGCACTACAAGGTGTACGAGTTCCACCCGGTGGTCGCCAAGCTGCAGATCTACTGCTCGGAAGACCTCGGCGGCTTCTACCTCGACATCCTGAAGGACCGCCTCTACACCACCGCGCCCGGCTCGCGCGCGCGCCGCAGCGCGCAGACCGCGCTGTGGCACATCTCGCAGGCGATGCTGCGCTGGATGGCGCCGTTCCTGAGCTTCACGGCCGAGGAGGCCTGGAAGATCGTCGGCACCGGCCAGGCCGGCGACTCGATCTTCACCCAGACCTACAGCCGCTTCGACGCGCCCGACGAGGCCCTGCTCGCCAAGTGGGGCCGCATCCGCGAGATCCGCGACGCGGTGAACAAGGAGATCGAGACCGTGCGCGCCGAGGGCAAGGTCGGTTCCTCGCTGCAGGCCAACCTGCGCGTGACGGCGCCGGCCGAGGACTTCGCGCTGCTGGGCTCGCTCGGCGAGGACCTGAAGTTCGTCTTCATCGCCTCGGCGATCGAGCTGGCCGCGGGCGAGGCGCTGGCAACGGCGGTCGTGCCGAGCACGGCGCAGAAATGCGAGCGCTGCTGGCATTACCGCGAGGACGTGGGCCACGATCCGGCCCATCCGACGATCTGCGGCCGCTGCACCAGCAACCTGTTCGGCGCCGGCGAATCGAGGAGCTTCGCCTGATGGCCGCCACCCGCACCGTCTCGGCCTCGCGCTCGCGCGGCGCCGGCATCTGGCCCTGGCTCGCGCTGGCACTGATCATCGTGATCATCGACCAGTTCACCAAGACGCTGATCCTCGGCTACTACAAGCTCGGCGACGCCACCTACGTCACCAGCTTCTTCAACGTCGTGCGCGCGCACAACACGGGCGCGGCCTTCTCGTTCCTGGCCGACCATTCGGGCTGGCAGCGCTGGCTGTTCACGGGCATCGGCGTGGCGGCGGCCGTGTTCATCGTCTGGATGCTGAAGTCGCATGCGGGCCAGAAGCTGTTCTCGTTCTCCATGGCCTGCATCCTGGGCGGCGCCATCGGCAACGTGGTCGACCGGATGATGCACGGCTACGTGGTGGACTTCCTGAGCTTCCACGCGGGCGGCTGGTACTTCCCGGCCTTCAACGCGGCCGACAGCGCGATCACGCTCGGCGCGATCTGCCTGATCCTCGACGAGATCCGAAGGGTGCGGCGCGGCAAGTAGCAGCCCACCGTCTTTTTTGCTCCCTCGAAGGGCGCGCCGGGATTCCCGGCGCGCCCTTCGCGCATTCGGGCGCACGGGTTTTCATCGATCCCGCGCTGTCATGGCGGGGTCATACTGCCGCGGTCCAATGTAATCGATTACATAGCACCCACCGATGAGCATCCAAGCAGTCGCGGCCAAGGCCGGCGTTTCCGTCGCCACCGTCTCGCGCGTCTTCAATTTCCCCGACAAGGTCAGCGGCGCCACGCGCGACCTGGTCGAGCGCGCGGCGCGCGAGCTGAACTACCTGCCAAATGCCAGCGCCCGCACCCTGCGCACCCAGCGCAGCCGCGTGCTCGGCGTGGTGCTGCCCACGCTGCTCAACCCCACCTTCGCCGAATGCCTGCAGGGCATCGCGCAGGCGGCCGTGGCCGGCGGCTACGCGATCATCCCGGTCACCACCGGCTACAAGCTCGACGAGGAGGAGCGCGCGGTCCACATGCTCCTGGCCGGCAATGTCGACGGGCTGATCCTCGTGGTCTCCAACCCCTCGACCTCGAAGGCGCTCGAGCGGCTGCGCGCCCAGCGCGTGCCCTACGTGCTGGCCTACAACCGCCATCCCGCGCATCCCTGCGTCACGGTCGACAACGAGGCCGCCGTCGCCGACGCGGTGGCGCGGCTGGTGCTGCTGGGCCACCGGCGCATCGCGATGGTCAGCGGCACGCTGGCGGCCTCCGACCGCGCGCAACAGCGCTACCGCGGCTACCAGAAGGGCATGGCCGATGCGGGCCTCAAGCCGCAGCCGCTGGTCGAGGTGCCCTTCGTCGAGAGCGCGGTCGACCGGCTCGCGCGGCTGCTGCAGCTGCGCCACCGGCCCAGCGCGCTGGTCTGCTCGAACGACCTGCTGGCCATCCGCAGCATCCGCGCCGCGCACCGCAGCGGCCTGGCCGTGCCCGCTGACCTCAGCGTGATCGGCTTCGACGGCATCGCGCTCGGCGAGGACCTCACGCCCGCGCTCAGCACCATCGCGCAGCCCAGCAGCGACATCGGCCGCCATGGCGTCGAGCTGCTGATCCAGGCCATGGCCGGCGGCGGCGCGCTCGACGCCGATGCCAGCCTGCTGCTGCCCCACGTGTTCCGCGACGGCGAATCGTGCGCCGCCGCGCCCGACGGCGATCCGGGCGACATCGCCTGACGCCCCTTTTCTCCCGACCGCTTCAACCCACCCCGCCACAGGAGCTTCTCCCATGTCCTCTTCCTTGCGCCACATCGCGCGCCTCGGCCTGCTCGCCGCCGCGCTCGTCGGCGGCAGCGCCGCCTTCGCGCAGACCGCCATCTGCTACAACTGCCCGACCGAATGGGCCGACTGGGGCACCCAGCTGAAGGCCATCAAGGCCAAGACCGGCATCACCGTGCCGCCCGACAACAAGAACTCGGGCCAGTCGCTCGCGCAGATGGCGGCCGAGAAGGCCAGCCCGGTGGCCGACGTCACCTACCTCGGCGTGACCTTCGCGGTGCAGGCCGCCAAGGACGGCCTGGTCGAGCCCTACAAGCCGGCCGCCTGGAAGGACATCCCCGACGGCCTCAAGGACCCGGCCGGCAACTGGTTCACCATCCACTCGGGCACGCTGGGCTTCATGGTCAACGTCGACGCGCTCAAGGGCAAGCCGGTCCCCAAGTCGTGGGCCGACCTGCTCAAGCCCGAGTACAAGGGCCTGATCGGCTACCTCGACCCGGCCTCGGCCTTCGTCGGCTACGTCGGCGCGGTCGCGGTGAACGAGGCGCGCGGCGGCACGCTCGACAACTTCAAGCCGGCCATCGACTACTTCAAGGCGCTGCAGAAGAACGAGCCGATCGTGCCCAAGCAGACCTCGTACGCGCGCGTGCTCTCGGGCGAGATCGCGATCCTGCTCGACTACGACTTCAACGCCTACCGCGCCAAGTACAAGGACAAGGCCAACGTCGCCTTCGTGATCCCGAGCGAAGGCACGCTGGCCGTGCCCTACGTGATGAGCCTGGTGGCCAAGGCGCCGCACGCGGCCGACGCCAAGAAGGTGCTGGACTTCACGCTGTCCGACGAGGGCCAGGCGATCTGGGCCAAGGCCTACCTGCGCCCGGTGCGCGCCGGCGCGATGCCCAAGGAGATCGAGGCCCAGTTCCTGCCCGCGAGCGACTACGCGCGCGCCAAGAGCGTGGACTACGGCCGCATGGCCGCGGCGCAGCGCGCCTTCTCCGACGAGTACCTGAAGGAAGTGCGCTGAGCCGCACCGCATGAGATGACGCAGGCCACCGCCACGATGCCTTCGAACGGACCATCCAGCGCCTGGACCCCGCGCTGGCGGCTGCTGGCCTGCGCCCTGCCCGCGGCCGCCTTCTTCGCGGCCTTCTGGCTGCTGCCGGTGGTGCGGCTGCTCGCGCTGCCCGCCGACAAGGGCTGGGCCACCTACTTCGCCGTGCTGACCGACGCGCGCTACCTGCAGAGCATGGCCAACACCGTGCTGCTGTCGGCGGCGGTCACGCTGGCCACGCTGGTGCTCGGCGCGGCGGTGGGCATCTACCTCGCGCGCCATGCCTTCTGGGGCCGGCGCGTGCTGCTGTCGCTGCTCACGCTGCCGCTGTCCTTTCCGGGCGTGATCATCGGCTTCTTCGTGATCCTGCTCGGCGGCCGCCAGGGCGTCGTGGCCAGCTTGAGCGACACGCTGATCGGCGAGCGCATCACCTTCGCCTACGGCCTGCTCGGGCTGTTCCTGGCCTACCTGTACTTCTCGTTGCCGCGCGCCATCGCCACCTACGCGGCCGCGGCCGAGGCCATGAACCTGCAGCTCGAGGAGGCCGCGCGCTCGCTCGGCGCCTCGCGGCTGCGCGTGGCGCGCGACGTGTGGATGCCCGAGCTCGCGCCCACCACGCTGGCCTGCGGCGCGATCCTGTTCGCGACCTCGATGGGCGCCTTCGGCACCGCCTTCACGCTCGCGAGCAAGTTCGAGGTGATCCCGATCACCATCTACAACGAGTTCACCAACTACGCGAACTTCGCGCTCGCGGCCTCGCTGTCGATCGCGCTCGGCCTCGTGACCTGGCTGGTGCTGTTCGCCGCGCGCCGCTTCGGCGCGAACCCTGTCGCGCGCTGAGGCCTTCATGCGAACGAACACCCGGCCCCAGGCCCCCTTCCTGCTCGCGATCACGCTGGTCGTGAGCCTGTTCATGATCGCGCCGATGCTGCTGTCGGTGATGGCCGGCCTGGTCAACAACTACAGCACCGGCCTGAAGAGCGGCCTCACCCTGCGCTGGCTCGGCGAGGTGTGGGAGAACTACGGCGGCACCGTCGGCTGGTCGCTCGCGCTGGCCGCGGCGTGCGTCGCCTGCACCGTGCTGCTCGGCGTGCCCTGCGCCTATGCGCTGGCGCGCAGCCGCTCGCGCACGGCCCATGTCTTCGAGGAACTGCTGACCCTGCCGGTCGCGGTGCCGGGGCTGGCGACCGCGCTCGCGCTGATCCTCGCCTACGGCCAGCTCACGGCCTTTCGCCAGAGCTTCGCCTTCATCCTGGTCGGCCACGTAGTGTTCACGCTGCCCTTCATGGTGCGCACCGTGAGCTCGGCCTTCCAGCGCCACGAGCTGCTCGCGCTCGAGGAAGCCGCGCGCACGCTGGGCGCGAGCTTCCGCCAACGCTTCATGGGCATCCTGGTGCCGGCCGTGTTCCCCGCCATCGTGGCCGGCAGCCTGATGGTGTTCACGCTCTCGGTGGGCGAGTTCAACCTCACCTGGATGCTGCACACCCCGCTCACGCGCACGCTGCCCGTGGGCCTGGCCGACAGCTATGCCTCGATGCGCATCGAGATCGGCTCGGCCTACACGCTGGTCTTCTTCGCCGTCATCCTCCCCGTGCTGTGGGGCCTCCAGTACCTCGCCCACCTGATCCAGAAACGCCATGGAACTTGAACGCGTCCCCATCGACATCGCCCACTGCGCCAAGACCTATGCCGACGGCACGCGCGGCCTGCAGCCCACCGACCTCCAGGTGGAGGCCGGCGAGGTGCTGGCGCTGCTCGGCCCCTCGGGCTGCGGCAAGACCACGCTGCTGCGGCTGATCGCTGGCCTGGAAACGCCCGATGCCGGCAGCCGCATCGCCTTCGGCGGCCAGGACGTGACGCAGCGCCCGGTCGAGCAGCGCGGCGTGGGCATGGTGTTCCAGAGCTACGCGCTGTTCCCGCAGATGACGGTGGCGGCCAACATCGGCTATGGCCTGCGCATCCGCGGCGTGGCGCCCGCCGAGGAGAAGCGCGCCGTCGGCGAGCTGGTCGACCTGGTGCGCCTGGGCGGCCTCGAGAACAAGCGCCCGGCCGAGCTCTCGGGCGGCCAGCGCCAGCGCGTGGCACTCGCGCGCGCCGTGGCGGTGCGCCCGCGCGTGCTGCTGCTCGACGAGCCGCTGGCCGCGCTCGACGCCAAGCTCAAGGAGTCGCTGCGCGACGAGCTCGCCGAGCTGCTGCGTCGGCTGCACATCACCGCGGTGCACGTCACGCACGACCAGCAGGAGGCGCTGGCCATCGCCGATCGGCTCGCCGTGATGCAGGCCGGGCGCATCGTGCAGGTGGGCCGCGGCGAGGACCTCTACCGCGCGCCCTCCCATCCTTTCGTGGCCGAATTCCTCGGCCGCGTGAACCGGCTGCAGCGCACGCCCGAGGCGCTGCGCGAAGACGTCGTGCGGCTCGGCGGCAGTGCCCTGCCCTGCCCCGGCGCCTGGCGCGACCGCGCGCTGCTGCTGGTGCGCCCCGAGGACATCGAGGTCGGCCCCGCGCAGCCCGCGCGCCCCGGTTGGGGCACGGCCACGGTCGAGCGCCGCACCTTCCTCGGCGACCGCGTGCAGCTGCAGCTGCGCGTGGCCGACCAGCCGCAGATGCTCCTGGCCGACACCGCGCGCGACACGCCCTACGGCATCGGCGATGCCGTCGCCCTCCGCATCCACCCCGACCGATTGATGAGCCCGCAGGACACCCGCGCATGACGACGACGACCCACGACACCTTCCTGGTCCAGCTCACCGACCTGCACATCCGCGAGCCGGGCCGGCTGGCCTATGGCCGCATCGACACCGCGCCCTACCTCGAGCGCGCGGTGCAGTCGGTGCTGGCGCTGCGGCAGGCGCCCGATGCGGTGGTGATCACCGGCGACCTCACCGACTTCGGCCGTGCCGCCGAGTACGAACACCTCGCGCGCCTGCTGGCACCGCTCGAGGCGCGGGGCATCCCCTTCCACCTGATGCCCGGCAACCACGACGACCGCGACCAGCTGCGCCGCAGCTTCCCCGGCCACGCCTACCTCGGCGACGGCGGCGACTGCGACGGCTTCGTGCAGTACACGCTGCGCGTCGGCGCGCTGCGGCTGATCGCGCTCGACACCGTGGTGCCCGGCGCCAGCCATGGCGCGCTGTGCGAGAAGCGGCTGGCCTGGCTCGAGGCCCGGCTCGGCGAGAGCCGGCGCGAGCCGGTGGTGGTCGCGATGCACCATCCGCCATTCCAGACCCTGATCGGCCACATGGACGAGATCGGCCTGCTCGAGGGCGCGGCGGAACTCGAGGCCCTGATCGCGCGTCATCCCAATGTGGAACGCGTGATCTGCGGCCACCTGCACCGCGCCATCGACGTGCGCTTCGGCGGCACCCTGGCCTCGACCGCACCCGCGCCCGCGCACCAGGTCTGCCTCGACCTCGCGCCCGACGCGGCCTCGGCCTGGACGCTCGAGCCCCCGGGCTTCCGCGTGCATGCCTGGTCGGCCGCGGCCGGCCGGCTGGTCACGCACCTCGCGGCTTCCGGGCATTTCGAGGGGCCGTACCCGTTCCACGACAACGGCGCGTTGATCGACTAGGACCCCGGCTGGCCTGCACCGGCCACATGTGGAGAATGGGGGGTCGACGCAAAACCGAATCAGAACGAAAAGAAAGGATCAAGCCCGACACCCATGAAGCATCTTCTGAACCTGCTGGCGGCCGTCGCCCTGCTGGTGTGGGGCACGCACCTCGTGCGCACCGGCGTTCTTCGCGTGTTCGGCGCCAACCTGCGCAAGATCCTCGTGCAGAGCATGCGCAACCGATTCACGGCCGCCCTCTCGGGCATCGGCGTCACGGCCCTCGTGCAATCGAGCACCGCCACCTCGCTGATGACCTCCTCCTTCGTCGGCCAGGGCCTGGTCACGCTGCCCGCGGCGCTGGCCGTGATGCGCGGCGCCGACGTCGGCACGGCGCTGATCTCGGTGCTGTTCTCGGCCGACCTGTCCTGGCTCTCGCCGATGTTCATCTTCGTGGGCGTGGTGCTGTTCATCACCCGCTCGGCCACGGTCGCCGGGCGCGTGGGCCGCGTCTTCATCGGCCTGGGCCTGATGCTCCTGGCCCTCCAGCTGGTGGTCGAAGCCACCGAGCCGCTGTTCTCCTCGGCCGCCGTGCGCGCCCTGCTGGCCTCGATCAGCAGCGACGTGCTGCTCGAGATCACGATCGGCGCCGTGCTGGCCATCGTGGCCTATTCGAGCCTCGCGGTGGTGCTGCTGGTGGCGACCATGGCCAATTCGAACGTGGTGCCGCTGGACGTCGCGCTCGGCCTGGTGCTCGGCGCCAACCTCGGCAGCGGCCTGCTCGCGGTGCTGACCACCGCCAAGTCGGCGATTCCGGTGCGCCAGGTGACCATCGGCAACCTGCTGTTCAAGGCCCTGGGCGTGGCGATCGTCGCGCCCTTCGTCGGGCTGTGGATTCGCCACGTGCAGCCGCAATTGCCCACGCCCACGCACGGCGTGGTGCTGTTCCACCTGGCCTTCAACATCGTCATCAGCGTCGGCTTCATCGGCCTCACGCAGATGGTCGCGAACCTGGTGACGCGCATGCTGCCCGAGCCCGCGCCCTCGACCGCCTCGCTGCGGCCGCACCACCTCGATCCCTCGGCGCTGTCGACACCCACGCTCGCGATCTCGAATGCCGCGCGCGAGGCACTGCACCAGGCCGACATCGTGGAGACGATGCTGATCGGCGTGCTCGACGTGATCCGCCGCAACGACCTCAAGCTCGCGCAGGAGCTGCGCCAGCTCGACGACACGGTGGACGAGCTCTATTCGGCGATCAAGTACTACATGACGCGCATCTCGCGCGAGGCCCTCGGCGAGGAGGAGAGCCGGCGCTGGACCGACATCATCAGCTTCACGATCAACATGGAGCAGATCGGGGACATCATCGAGCGGGTGATCCAGGACGTGGAGGACAAGAAGATCAAGCCGCAGCGCAACTTCTCGGAAGCGGGGATGGCGGAGATCGTCGAGCTGCATGGGCGGCTGGTGGCGAATCTGCGGCTGTCGATGAGCGTGTTCCTGAACGGGAATGTTCGGGATGCGCAGAAGCTGCTCGAAGAGAAGGCTCGGTTTCGGGATCTGGAGCGGGCTTATGCGACGACGCACCTGGATCGGTTGTCGGATCGGACGACGTTGAGCATCGAGACGAGTTCATTGCATATCGATCTGATCAGTGATCTGAAGCGGATCAATTCGCATATCTGTTCCATTGCTTATCCGATCTTGGAGTCGGCTGGGGCGTTGGCGCCTTCTCGGTTGAAGGAGTCTCGGTTGGGGAAGATCGAGGGGTAGTGTTCTTTTTTTAGGCCGTAGGCCGGGTCTCGCCCCGGCGGGCGACTTACTTTTCTTGTCTCGCCAAGAAAAGTAAGCAAAAGAAGGCGACCCCGCTGTCTGTGTCCCTCCGCTTCGCTACGGGCAACCTGCGGTGCTCGGAGAAAGCGGGGGTCCGCAGAACTCGCTCCACTTCGTTGCGCTCAGACAGCTGCGGCCCTTATCCCGCTTTCCCCTGCGCTCCTCGGCACAGCCAGA
>NZ_FOWG01000023.1:0-68794 GCF_900115375.1 Variovorax sp. PDC80
CGTCAGACTCAGTCCCAGGCTATTGCCACTGACGATTGCAACCATCTCGCACACCTCGACGCTTCATCCGAACCGCCGGTATGGCAGCCAACGCGCAACCACATGCCATCGCAACAGATGGCGTGCGCTGCTCGCCGCAGGATCCTCCCTGCCGGCTGTGCCAACCCTTGATGAGCCGGTCTACGGTTCTGATCAGTTCATCCGTCGCTCGCGGAAATTGTTTAGCGCAAGCGTTTAGATGTTGATAAGCGCCATGGGGTATTGCGACCCGACGCGATGGCCACAAAAGGGTACGGCGTCTTGAGTCTGAAGCACAAACTTCGACCAATCAAATCCTATTTGCGAATGAAACACCTCTCAAAATCTTAAATTTCTTAACGCACAAAATGCCGCATTGTTGCGTTTGCCTCCTTAACTTTCGAGAAGGGTATGCATCCGAGTCAGGCCGACCGCATGCATAGATCGCATCTCGATGAGTCGCAATAGCTCGTGCTTTTTCATTGATCGCTCCGATGGTGCCTATGCCCCCTTCTTGCCAGGCACAAATTTTGCGCAACCTGATTGCATTTTCTGCACACATCAACATCAGGGAGCTTTTTCACATGACCCATGAAAGCGAAGCCGATCCGGATCAAACGCATGCACGGGGAACACGCCGCCGTTCCCTCCTGAAGGCCGGCCTGGCCCTTCCCCTCGGCACCAGCGCGCTGCTGGCCGCATGCGGCGGCGGAGGCAGCAGCAGCGGCTTTTCGCCGACGCCGGTGGCCGTGGCACCACCGCCCTCGCCCGCGGTGGTGCCGACGCCGCCCGTCGATCCGCCACCGCCGAGGCCGGTCGAAAAGGCGGTGAAGAACGTGCGCGTTCTCAACCTCCAGACGCCCTCCACAGCGCCACTCCCCGACCAGCGACTGAAGGACGAAGCCATCGAGACCTACACGCGCCGCGCGCTGCAGGCCAAGTTCAACCTGCTGAGCGATGCGCTGGCACAGGGCCTCCCAAAGAAGAGCGCGCCCACCGACCTCTGCTTCTTTGTGGTGCCCGAGTTCTTCTGGAATGTGAACTGGGATGCGGTGAGGAACGAGGAGGAGATCAAGGCCTTCTCGACCACCTGCGTGATCGAGGTTCAGAAGCACGTGCGCGCGCTGATCGCCTTGTTCCCGCAGGACCAGTACGGCAAGCTGGCGCTGCTGCCCGGCACTTCGCAGGTTCTGATGAAGCAACTGGTCGAGCCTCCCGCGGCGCCGGCCCCGCAAGGCGGTCCGGTGAAAGACGAGGACCTTCCGCCCTACGAAGCGCTCAACTACGTGCTGGTGATCGACAACTTCAGCAAGGCCAACCCCGACGGCAGCCGGCCGATCGCGATGTGGCCCAAGCGCAATGTGTCATGGATCGACTTCGACACGGACGGGGGCACGCAAGTCCTGAAAGACGGCCGGGCCTACTGGAAGGTTCTGCTGGGCCACCTCGATATCCTCGTGCTGATGGAGTCGACCACCACCGCCGCCTACTACGCGGACGGCAAGCAGTACACGGGCTTCGACAACGACCCGCTGGGCGGCGTGCCCTTCGGCGTGGACGTGTGCCTCGACTACATGGCGTCGTACACCGAGAAGCAATACCTGCGGATGTCGCAGATCGAGGACACCAACTACATCATCGACTTCCTGCTCGCCGCCGGCATGACGGCCGATCCCGAGACTCACAAGTACCTGCCTTCGGTGCAGTACATCGTGCGAAACGACGGCTACTACGTAGGTGCCTGCGAGATCTTCCAGCTCTCGGCGCCAACCACCAGCGAAGGCATCGCCAAGCGACCCGGCAACGCGCGCGTCGCGCAGACCGCGGTGGCGAATCTGGCGCCGAACACCATCCTCTTCGACGCCTACTTCGATGTCCATCCGCTGGGGCAATATCCCGAGATTCCCGACATCCCGGACCTGCCCACCGAACCGCTGCCCTCGCCGTTCGTGCCGACGGCTTCGGCCTAAGCCGCGCGCCGCGTGGCCGCCCACTCCGCCAGGATCCGCACCGCCTCCCCATCCATCCTCTGCTCGGCCGGCAGCCTGCGCTGCGCGAGCGTCGCGCCCGATTCGATGCGCAGCGCCTCCACGTCGATCGGATGGCGCGCGGCGACGGTCACGCCGTCGAAGGCCTCGCCCGACTGCGCGAGCGAGGCCGCGTAGTAGAGCTGCGCGATGCCCGCGATGTGCATCGCCGCCACGCACATGGCGCAGGGCTCGCACGAGGTGTAGAGCTCGCAGCCCGAGAGGTCGACGCTGCCGAGCTTGCGGCAGGCGTCGCGGATGGCCTCGACCTCGCCGTGCGAGGTGGGGTCGTGGTGCGCGACCGAGTGGTTGAAGCCTTCGCCGACGATAGCGCCGTCCTTCACGACCACGGCGCCGAAGGGCTCGGTGCCGGGTTCGTGCAGCGCCTGCGCGGACAGCGCGAGCGCGCGTTGCATGAAGCGTTCCTGGTACATGGTGTTCAGACCTTTCGAGTGGCTGCGCCCTCGGGCGCGAGGGAAGAGGATGGCACGGCGCGCGGCGCGAACAGCCCCGCGGTGGCGGCGCCATAGCGGCCCGGATCGAAGCGCAGCAGCAGCGGCAGCAGCACGAGCACCACGGCGCCGAGGTAGGCCCAGGCGAGCGCGAAGCCGCCGGTGTGCTCGCGCACCCAGCCGGTGACGAAGGGCGCGAGCGCCGCGATCATGAAGCCCAGGCCCTGCATGAAGCCCGCGAGCGCGCCGGCCTGCGCCGGATCGGGCAGGTGGTCGAGCGCGAGCACCATGCACAGCGAGAACGCGCCGCCGAGGCCGAAGCCCAGCACGAGCGCGATGGCCGGGGCCGGCACGGGCGCATGCAGCGCGAGCGCGCAGAAGCCCGCGAGCTGCGCGGCCAGCGTGAGCGCGAGCCAGGGCCGCAGGTCGCGCCCGCGGCTGCGCGCGAGGGCGGGCATGGCGAGCGCGCCCACCACCTGCGCCAGCGTCATCAGCGCGAGCACCGAACCGCCCTGCTGCGCGCTCCAGCCCTGCTGGGCATAGAAGTGCGGCAGCCAGGCCACGAGGCTGGTGTAGCCGCCGTTGACGAGGCCGAAGCAGATCGCCAGCAGCCAGGCGCGCGGGCTCGCGAAGCAGCGCAGCCACGAGAGGCCGCGGCGCGGCGCATCGGCCGTGAACTCCATGCGCCGCATGTTGAGCCAGTACAGCAGCGCGAAGACCGCGGGCAGCGCCCAGATCGCGAGGCCCGCATGCCAGTCGGGATGCGGGCCGCCGAGCGCCTGCGCGACCCAGGGACTGGCGATCGCGCCGAAGCCGCCGCCGCCCATGATCGCGGCCGAATAGAGCCCGGTCATCACGCCGATGCGCGCGGGATAGGCCTGCTTGACCACCCCCGGCATCAGCGCCTGCACCAGCCCGACACCAGCGCCCGCGAGCGCCGCGCTGGCAAGCAGCGGCGCCGCGCCGTTCGCCCCATAGCGGCTCGCGCAGGCGAGCGCGATGGCCGCGAGGCCCAGCGCGACACCGGCACGCGCGCCGATGCGCTGCCCCACGGCCGCGCCGCACAGCGAAGTGGCGCCCATCGCGAACATCGGCAGCACCGTGAGCAGCGCCACGGCATGGAAGCCGATGCCGGTGTCGAGGCGGATGACCCCGAGCAGCGGGCTGCTAGAGGTGAGGAAGGCGCGCAGGTTCAGCGCCACCAGCACGATCACGGCCGCGAAGGCGGTGCCTGCATCGCGGCGGACCTCAGCCTTCACAAGGCGGCCACGTCGTCCTGCAGCACGCCGTCGCGCGCCACGATGCGGCCGCCGGCCACCACGAGCCGGCGCACGGGGCGCTCCACCACGGCATGCGCCACGGTCTGCGCGTCGACCAGCACCAGGTCGGCACGGTCGCCGACACCCAGGCCATAGGCCTCGAAGCCGCAGCCGCGCGCGCCCGCGTGCGTCACGGTGTCGAGCGCGACCTCGATCTCGTCGTCGCGGCGCAGGTTGTAGCGCAGGCCGATGATCATCGCGCGCTCGAGCATGTCGGGCCGGCCATAGGGCGACCAGGTGTCGCGGATGCCGTCGTTGCCACCGAGCACGGTCACGCCGGCCTGGCGGCAGGCCAGCAGCGGCGGCACGTTGCGCGAGGGCGGCGCGCTGGTGATCAGCACCACGCCGAGCTTCGCCATGCGCGCGAGCAAGGCATCGCGTTCGCGCTCGCTCACGTCGCCGAGGCAGAAGCCATGGCTGATCGCCACCTGGCCCCGCATGCCCAGCGCCTCGGTGCGCTGCAGGATCAGGTCGAGCGAGAAGGCGCCCATGGCGCCGGGCTCGTGCAGGTGGATGTCGATCGGGCGCTGGTGCCGGTGGGCGATGTCGAACAGCACATCGAGCGACTTCACGGGATCGCCGTCGATGGCGCAGGGGTCGAGCCCGCCGAGCACGTCGGCGCCCGCGGCCAGCGACCGGTCGAGCAGCTCGGCCGTGCCGGGCCGCGCGAGCAGGCCCGACTGCGGGAAGGCGACGACCTGGATCTGCTGCAGATCGCGCAGCGTCTCGCGCGTGCGCAGCGTGCCTTCGAGGTGGCGCAGGCCGGCCTGCGTGTCGACGTCGACGTGCGTGCGCAGCCGCGTGGTGCCGAGCGCGAGGAAGGCCTTGGCCAGCACCAGCGACTGCGCGGCCGCGTCGTGGCCGCTGGCATGGCGGAAGGCGCGCTCGTTCTCGATCTTGTCGATCAGGTTCGTGCCGACCTCGTTGCGGTACCAGTCCAGGCCCCACATCGTCTTGTCGAGGTGGGTGTGGCCCTCGACGAGGCCGGGCAGCAGCAGCGCGCCGCGGCCGTCCTCGACGGCGGCACCGGCCGGCGCGGCGAGCGCGGCGCCGAGCTCGGCGATGCGGCCGTCCTGCACCCGCAGGTCGACCGGCGCGGCACCCAGCGGGCGAACGTTGCGGATCAGGAGCGGTGGCATGGGGATTCCTTTGTTCTTTGTCGTATGAAGCATCAGGCGGGCTGCGCCGCGGCCGCGCGCGGCGCCGGGCCCGGCGTGACCAGCGCCACGATCACGAACACCAGCGCATTGGTCGCGAGCGCCACCAGCCCGGTGTTGAGCGACTTGAAGGCCAGCGGCGCCGCGGGAAACAGCGTAGCGAGGTTCGCGCCGGTGGTCATCAGGAAGCCGAGCACCGCGCCGCCCGCGACGATGCCCGCGAAGGCCGCATGCTTGTTGCCGAAGGGCTTCTTCAGGAGGCTGAACAGCAGCGAGGGCAGCAGCTGCGTGAGCAGGCTGGAGGCGAAGATCGCCACCGCCACGATGGTGGTGCCGCCGCGCAGCACGAAGTACACCGCCACCAGCGCGAACAGCGGAAGCACGCCGCGCGCCACGCGCGACACCTGGCGGTCGGTGGCATGCGGCGCGAAGCCTTCCTTGTAGACGTTCTTGCCGATCACGGTGGAGGCCGTGAGCAGGATCATCGAGCCCGGCACCAGCGCCGTGAGCACGCCGGTGCCGCCGATCACGCCGACGAACCAGGGGTCGAAGCTGTGCTTGACGAGGCCGAACAGGGCCAGGTCGACGTCGGAGCCCTTGAGCCCCGGCACCTGCAGGATGGCCGCGAAGCCGACCAGGAACAGGAAGGCGATCACCACCTGGTACAGCGGCATCAGGATGGTGTTGCGGCGCACCGCGCTCGCGCTGCGCGCGGCGTACACCGAGGTGAGGTTGAACGGGTAGAGGTAGTAGCCCAGCGCCGTCAGCAGGATGGTCGAGTTGTACCAGGTGAGGTTGAGGCCTTCCTTCGGGAATTCGAAGAAGCCCGGGTTGGCCGCGTGGATGGCGGTGAACATCGGCGCCACGCCGCCGTAGTAGTGCCAGGGCAGGTAGAGGCCGAGGAACACGGCGAGCGCGAGGATGAGCACGTCCTTCACGATGGCGATGCTGGCCGAGCCGTGAATGCCCGAGAACAGGATGTAGCAGACCATCACCAGCGTGCCGATCCAGATCGCCACCGGCGGCGCGATCGAGCCGTACGAGGCCTCCGAGACGATGATGCCGAGCCCGCGCAATTGAATGGTCAGCAGCGCGACCATGCCGCCGAGCGCGACCACCGACACCAGCACGCCGAGCGGGCGGCTGTCGTACTTGTGGGCGAAGAAGTCGGAGAACGACACCAGCTTGTGCGCGCTGGCGTAGCGCCACACGGCCGGCAGCATCCAGAAGGCCATGAGGTAGGCCAGCCCGCCATAGGCCAGGATGTAGAAGGCCGGCGATCCCTTGCTGTACGACCAGCCGCTGGCGCCCAGGAAGGTGAAGGTGGAGAACGATTCGCCCGCCATCAGCAGGAACACCATGATCGCGCCGAGCCCGCGCCCGCCGAGCGCCCATTGCTCCAGGCTCATGGTGCGGCCGCGCCGCGCCAGCACCGCGAGGGCCAGCGCGCCGACCACGAACAGCGCGATCACGCCGAGCGCGGCGTTCATCGCGCGTCCCCCTGCGTTGCCGGCGCGTCGAGGTCGCCCTCGGCGCGGTCGATGACCACCATGATCAGCGAGGTCAGCACCAGCCAGAGCACGTTCCACACCATCAGGAAGGGCATGCCGAGCACGAAGGTGGGCGCGACGGAGGACAGCCAGCCCCCGCTGAAGAAGGCGGCGACCGGCAGCGCGGCCAGCCATTTGGCGGATTTCATGTGTGTCTCCGTTGTCGTGTGTGGTTGTGGATACCTGGAATTTTGGTCAACCATATCATTTTATTTTGGTTAACCAAATTTCCGCGAATGGTACGAAGCGGGCCGCACCGCGTCAATCCGGGGGCTTTCCCCGGGGTGGCGCGACGCAGGCAAAATCCGCCTGCCTATGCCCGCCACCCGCAAGCCTTCCGCGCCCGCACCCTCCCCCGAGCCCACCGACGCCGATGGCGCCAACGTGGACGAACGCGTCTATGCCGCCGTCTCCAAGGCGCTGCTCAGCGGCAAGCTGCGGCCCGGCACGCCGCTGCGCGAGCGCGCGCTGGCCGAGGCGCTGGGCTGCACGCGCGGCGCGGTGCGCAAGGTGCTGGCGCGGCTGGGTTCCGAGAAGCGGCTGGTGCTCGAGCACAACCGCGGCGCCTTCGTGCCCAACCCCTCGATCGAGGACATGCGCGGCACCTACCGCGCGCGCCGCATCGTCGAGGCCGGACTCGTGACCACGCTGTTCGGCCAGCTCTCGCGCGAGCAGGTGGCGACCCTGCGCAAGCACGTGCAGGCCGAGCAGAAGGCCTTCAAGGAAGGGCGGCGCGAAGATGCCGTGCGCCTGGCGGGCGACTTCCACCTGCTGCTGGCGCAGATGGCGGGCAGCGAGGAACTGCTGTCGTACATCGGGCGGCTGATCGCGAACACCGAGCTCTACAAGGCGCTCTACGACTCGGCCGAGGCCGCGAGCTGCGCGCCGCGCGAACACGAGCAGATCATCGATGCGCTGACCGCCGGCAAGTCGCTCGACAAGGCGCTGGCCGTGGCGCTCGAGCACCTCGACGAGCTCGAGCGGCGCGTGATCGCGGGCGCGGCGGCCGAGCAGGAGACCGACCTCGCGACGCTGCTCAATGGCGGCGCGGACGACCCGCACCACGGGCACGGCCACTGAGGCAGGCACGTTTCGGCCGCGGGCGAAGTGTCCGCGCGCGGCCTTCGCGATGATCGGCGCGCCATGCCGACCACCACCACCCTCGCCGCTTCAGCCAAACCCCGGCCCCCCGCCCTCGAATGGGCGCTGCTCGTGCTGCTCGCCACCTGCTGGGGCGCCTCCTACACCTTCATCAAGATCGGCGTCGCGACCCTTCCGCCGGTCACGCTGATCGCGGCGCGCACGCTGGTCGCGGGCCTGCTGCTGCTGGCCGTGCTGCGGCTGCGCGGCCTGCGGCTGCCGCGCGACGCGGCCAGCTGGCGCCGCTTCGCGCTGCAGGCCGGCCTCAACAGCGTGCTGCCCTTCACCCTGATCGCCTGGGCCGAGCGCAGCGTCGACGCCGGCCTCGCCACCATCCTCAACTCGACCTCGCCGATCTTCATCTTCCTGCTGAGCCTGGGCCTGGCCGGCGCCGAGCGGCCCACGCTGCGGCGGCTGTTCGGCGTGGCGGCCGGGCTGGTCGGCATCTGCCTGATCGTCGGCGTGGAGGCGCTCGGTGGGCTCGGCCAGTCGCTGTGGGCCCAGCTCGCGCTGGTCGCGGCCGCGGTCTGCTACGGCTGCGCCGCGATGTTCGGCCGCGTGTTCAAGGGCCTCGACCCGATGCTGCCGGCCGCGGGCTCGCTCGTGAGCGGCGCCGCGCTGCTGCTGCCCGCGAGCCTGCTGATCGACCGCCCCTGGACCCTCGCCCCCTCGGCCGCGTCGCTGGCCGCCGTGCTCGCGCTCGCCGTGGTCTCGACCGCGATGGCCTTCACGATCTACTTCCGGCTGATCCGCACCCTCGGCCCGATGTCGACCGCCGCCCAAGCCTACCTGCGCGTGCCGATCGGCGTCGCCATCGGCGTGCTGTTCCTCGGCGAACGGCTCGCGCCCACCGCGTGGGCCGGGCTTGCGTGCATCATGGCCGGCGTGATCGCGATGACGCTACCCGCGCGCGGCGCCATCCCCCTGCCCTTTCTCCGGAGATGAACCCATGCTCGAACTCAGGCCCAACTGCGAATACTGCGACAAGGACCTGCCGCCGAACGCGACCGACGCGCGCATCTGCAGCTACGAATGCACCTACTGCGCCGACTGCGCGCAGAACGTGCTGCACGACGTCTGCCCCAACTGCGGCGGCGGCTTCGCGCCGCGGCCGATCCGGCCGGCGACCGAAAGGCGGCCGGGGGTGTTCCTGGGCAAGCAGCCGGCTGCGGTGCAGCGCAAGCATCTGAAGTGGGAGCGCGACACGCTCGCGGACTTCATCGCCTCGGTGCGGGCGATTCCGCCGGCGCAGCGCTAGGGCGACGGGCCCGTCGCGACAGGCAAGGCCGGAAACCGCCGCCGCACCAACCGTTCGATGTCCGGCGGCACCTCGATGTCGATGCGCAGGATCACGCTCGACATGGCCTTGCCGTAGTTGTCCAGCGCGAGCGTGCGCGAGACGCCACCGGCCAGGGCGCCGTGCAGCACGAAGTTCATGCCGTGGATGTTGTCGGCCACGTGGCGGTCGACGCGCTCGGCCACCTTGTAGAAGGCCTTGACCTTCTCGGCCGTCAGCTGCTCGACCAGGTACGGATGGAACGCGGGCTCGTAGGCGAACACGCCCACGTTGAAGATGTTGCCCTTGTCGCCGGAACGGCTGTGCGCGAGGTAGCGAAGCGGGATCTGCATGGTCTCAGCTTTCGATGGTTTCGAGCCTGAAGTCGATCGCGTCGCGATCCACCAGGGTGGACCACACGCCGATGACCTCGCGCGTGCGGTCGTTGAACGGCAGGCGCTTGCCGGTCGCGGCGATGCCCGACACGGCCATGCCGTCGACCTCGCCGCCGATCTTCTCGGCCATCTCGCGCGTGCGGGTGCGCGCGCAGACGCGCACGGCCACCTCGTAGGGCTCGTGGTCCATGGGCGGCGATGCCTCGCGATGCACGGCGTTGACGCCCAGGTAGTCGATGCGCAGCTCCTGCGCCTCCAGCCCGACCATGCGGAAGCGCTCCTCGAGCATGCGCTTGGCCAGCTCGGCGCGCGCCATCGCGCCCGGCCCCGCGTAGAAGAACCAGTCCTCGCCGATGAAGCCCTCCTTGCAGCCCATCGACACCTTGAGCGTGCGCGGCCGCGCGCGGCCGGTGGCGCCGCTGAAGCGCACGCGGTCCTCGCCGATCTCCTCGACGCGCGCGGTCAGGAAATTCACCACCACGTCGGGCGTCAGGTACAGCGACGGGTCGTGCACCTCGTAGAACATCTGCTCCTTCACCGTGCGCGCATCGACGCGCCCGCCGGTGCCCTGCACCTTGGTGATCACGGCATCGCCGTTGGCCGACACCTCGGCGATCGGCAGGCCGAGGTTCCAGGGATCGGGCACGTCCTTGAAGCCGGGGTCGCTGAAGTAGCCGCCGGTCACCTGCGCGCCGCATTCCAGCAGGTGCCCGATGGCCGAGCCCTGGGCGATCAGGTCGACGTCGTGCGGCGACCAGCCGAAGGCATGGATCATCGGCGCGAGGAACAACGAGGGATCGGCGACCCGCCCGGTGATCACGATCTGCGCGCCCTCGTCGAGCGCCTGGACGATGCCGTCGGCGCCCGCATAGGCCTCGGCCGAGATCAGGCCGGGGCGCAGCGTCTCGAGCGCGGCACCGCTCTCCATCACCGTGTCGGCGAGTGCGAAGATGCGCTGCGTCAGGTCGTCGCCCACCACGGCGGTGATCCGCACGTTGCGGTGGCCGAGCTCGGCGCAGATGCGCGCGGTGGCCTCGGCCGCGGCCACGGGATGGATCCAGCCGCCGTTGGTGACGATCCGCGTGCCCTGCGCCAGGCAATGCGGAAGCACGCGCCGCATGCGCTCCTCGAGCAGAGTCTCGTAGCCCGCGAAGCCCGGGTCGGCGCGCTTGCGCGCCTGGGCGAAGGACACGGTCGCCTCGGCCATGGTCTCGAAGCACAGGAAGTCGAGTTGCCCGAGCTTCGCGCTGACGACCGCCGGCTCGATACGGTCGCGCCACCATCCCGAGCCGCAGCCGATGCGCACGCTGGTCTTGTTCCTCATCGCGTCTTCTCCCTCAATCGATCCGGATGCCCGCGTCCCCGATGACGCGCGCCCACTTCTGGTCCTCGGCCTTCAGGTAGGCGGCGAACTGCGCGGGCGTGTTGCCCACCGGGATCGCGCCCCAGCCGCTCAGCTTCTGCCGTACGTCCTGCATGTCGAGCGCGGCCCTCACGCCCTGGTTCCAGGCCTCGATGGCCGCGGGCGGCGTGCCCTTGCGCGCGAGCAATCCGAACCATGCATTGACCTCGTAGCCCGGGAACCCCGCCTCCGCGAAGGTCGGCACCTCGGGCAGCGCCGGCACGCGCTGGCTGGTGGTGACGGCCAGCGCGCGCACCTTGCCCGCATGGATCTGGGGCAGCGAGGCCGGCAGGTTGTCGAACATGGTGTCGACGTGGCCGCCGAGCAGGTCGGTGATCGCCGGGGCCGAGCCCGGGTAGGGCACGTGCATCAGCTGCACCTTCGCGAGGCTGTTGAACAGGGCGCCCGACAGATGGGGCGAGCCGCCATTGCTGGTCGAGGCGAAGCTCACGCCGCCGGGCCTGGCCTTCTCGGCGGCCACGAGGTCCTTGAGCGACCTGAACGGCGACGCCGCGCCCACCACCAGCACGTTCGGCGTGTTCACCACCAGCGTGACCGGATCGAAGTCGGTGTAGGCCACGCGGATCGACTTGTTGAGGTAGGGGTTGGTGATGGTCGAGAAGGTGCCCATCAGCACCGTGTAGCCATCGGCCGGCTGGTTCAGCACGGCCTGCGCGCCGATGGTGGTGGCACCGCCCGGACGGTTCTCGACCACCACGGGCTGGCCGAACGAGGCGCCGAGTTTCTCGGCCAGCAGGCGCGCCACCAGGTCGGTGGTGCCACCGGGCGGTGTCGGCACCACGATGGTCAATGGCTTGGCGGGAAAAGGCGCCGCGAGCGCGGCGCCGGCCGACATCGCGGCCCAGGCGGCCGCGGCCAGCCACCGGTGCAGGATCTTCATCTGTCGTCTCCGTTTCGTTGTTCCGGCCGCTGCATTCCCGCGGCCGTCGGTCTCGATACTGACCGGGCCGCCCTCGGCGCGCCAAGCGAAAGTCGGGCACTTCAGCTGTGAAGAATATTCACCGTGCCCGGCGCCGGGCCTACGATGGCGCGATGGAGAAACGACCGAACCAGATCGACCGGCTCAGCGACGTGGCGCTGTTCGTGCGGGTGGCGGAGCGCGGCAACTTCTCGATGGCGGCCAAGGACTGGCACCTGTCGCCCTCGACCGTCAGCAAGCTGGTGGACCGCCTCGAGGGGCGCCTGAAGGTGCGGCTGTTCGACCGCACGCCGCGCGCCGTGACCTTGACGCCCGCGGGCCGCATCTTCTACGGCAAGGCGCTGGCCTTGCTCGAAGCGGCCGAGAGCGCGCAGAGCGCCGTCATGCAGGAACACGACGACGTGCGGGGAATGCTGCGCGTGCATGCGCCGCCCGTGTTCGCGCGGCACGACCTCGCGCGGCTGCTGCCGGACTTCCTGGCCCGCCATCCGCAGGTGCGGGTCGAGCTCTTCGTGGGCCTCGACACGCCCAGCCTGATGCAGCAGGGCCTCGACGTGCTGATCCACTCGGGCCATCTGCCCGATTCCTCGATGGTGGCGCGGCAGCTGTCGACCGTGCGCTGGATCGTCTGTGCCTCGCCCGCCTACCTCGCGCGCCACGGCACGCCGCGGCGGCCCGAGGACCTGCTGCGCCACAACTGCCTCAACTTCGTGGGCCGCGAGGCCTGGAACCACTGGCAGGTCGGCGGGCCCGAGATGCCGCGGGAACAGCTCGCGATCGGCAATGTCTCGGCCAGCGACGGCGGCGTGCTGCTGGAGATGGCGCGCGGCGGCGCAGGCATCGCGCGCCTCGGCGACTTCCACGTGCGCGCCGACATCGACAGCGGCCGCCTGGTTCCGCTCTTCCTGAGCGAGGCCTTCGAGGAGGTTCCCGTGCTCGCGGCCTACCACCACCGCAAGCACCTGAGCGCGCGCATCCAGGCCTTCGTCGACTTCATGGCCGAGGCGCTGGAGGCGCGCAACCGGGACATGGATGCGTGGCTGGCGGCGCTCGGCGGATCGGTGGGGCGTCCTGCCGCGTGATCGGCTGGCGGCGGCGCACGAGGCCTTCGATGTCGCACGCGATCGCGAGGGGTTCGCCCTCGCTGAGGAAGCGCTCGCACCGCAACGCCATGAAGACCGGGTGCCGTTCGCGGATGCGCCGCGTTTCGCTGATCCGGTCGCCGTTGAGGTAAGGCCTGGCCAGCTGGCGCTCGACCACGCGTTCGACGCAGCGCTCGAGATCGAAGGACGGCAACAACAGCGCGGTGAGCGGATCGGCTTCGATCGCATCCCGCAAGGCCGGGTAGCGCTCGCTCACGTCGGCCGGATAGGTCATGAAACCCGAGGACATCGCGATCACGGTCGGCGCGGTCGCCGCGGCGCGAAGCTGTTCGTAGGTTTCGATGTTGCGCGCCGCATAGCCCGCGTACCCATGGCGCGCCATGAAGGCCGCGACATCGCCCTGTTGCGCGATGAAGACCTGGTCGAGATCGATGAAGCGCCAGGCCAGCCGTTGCGCGAGCAGCGGGCCGATGGTGGTCTTTCCGGCGCCACCGGGGCCGATGAGATGAACGAGGGGAATCAATGCGAAGGAACGAGGAGTGCGACAGGTGCCGCGGCATTCTGAAGCACCGCGGCCGCCGCGCTACTCGGCCTTGATGTTCCCCTTCGCGACGATCGCGCCGAACTTCGCGTCCTCGCCCTGCAGGAAGGCCGCGAACTCCTTCGGCCCCGCGCCCAGCGGCGTGACGCCGCCCTCCTCGAAATTCCTGCGCACGCCCGGGTTCGCGAGCACCTGCGCCAGCGCGGCATGCAGCTGCGCGACGATCTGCGGTGGCGTTCCCTTGGGCGCGAAGATGCCCTGCCAGACCGACACGTCGGCGCCGCGCCATGCGGGCACGCTGGCCAGCGGCGGCGCTTCGGGCATGGCGGCCGAGGCGCTCTCCGCCATCACGCCGTACACGCGCAGCTTGCCCGCGCGCGCCTGCTGGATGACCATCGACAGCGGCAGCACGGCGAGGTCGAGCTGGTTGCCACTGAGGTCGCTCACGATCTGCACGCCGGTGCGGTACGGCACATGGACCATGTCGACGCCGCCGCGCTGCTTGAGCAGCTCGCCGCCCAGGTGCAGCGAGGTGCCGACGCCCGAGCTCGCATAGCTGTACTTGCCGGGCGCGGCCTTGAGGTCGGCATACAGCGCCTCGCTGGTCTTCGGCTGCAGCGCGGGCTTGCCCACCAGCGCCAGCGGCTGGGCCCCGAGCAGCGTGACGGGCACGAGGTCGGCGAGGCCGTCGTAGCGCACGGTCGAGGGCGTCACCATCTTCGCAATGACGACGGTGCTCTCGACCGACAGCAGCAGGGTGTAGCCATCGGGCCTGGCGCGCACGGCCTTCTCGGTGCCGATGACGCCGCCGGCGCCCGACACGTTCTCGATCACCACCGGTTGCCCGAGCCGCGTGGCGAGCTCGGGCGCGATCCAGCGCGCCATGACGTCGACGTTGCCGCCGGCACCGTAGGGCACGATCAGGGTGATCGGGCGCGCGGGCCATGCGGGTTCGGCGAGGGCCGTGGTGGTGCAGGCAGCGAAGGCCAGGGCGGCGAGCAGTGCGCGGCGGCGTGCGGTGTCGAGGTGCATCGTGGGGTCCTTCAGTCGCGGTTCGTTTCCAAGGGAGCAGCCTGCTCGCGCTCGAGCGCGGCGATCTCGCGTTCGAAGTCGGTGCGCAGGTTGCGCTTCGCGTCGTCGTCGAGCCAGCAGGCGTCGACGCCCGCGAGGCTGAAGGCGCGCGCCTGCGCCCAGCCCCAGCCGTTGCCCTCGAGCACGGTGGCGTAGGTGTGGCTGAGGTCGGTGTGAAACATCGCGGGGTCGTCGGTGTTGAGGCTGACCGGCAGGCCCGCGTCGACCATGCGCTTCACGCTGTCGAGCCGCCGCCGCTGATTGCGCACCACGCTCGTGATGCCGCAGACGCAGAAATGCACGCCGCGGTCGCGCGCGCGCCGCAGGCCGTCGTCGCTGGCCAGCAGGTTGTAGCCATGGTCGAGCCGGTCGCAGCCCAGCAGGTGGATGCAGTCGTCGACGTTCGAAGGCGGCGCCTCCTCGAGCGTCTGGTTGTCCTCGCAGACATGGGCGGTGCGCTGGAGGCCTGCGCGGCCCGCGCGCTCGAACAGGGCCGCGAAGCTGGCGGGCGGGCCCGCGCGCTCGGGGCCGTCGAGGCCCACGCCGACGACGAGGTCGGAGCGCAGGCCGAGGATGTCGTCCATCGCGCGCTCGGCGCTGTCGAGCGGCAGGCCGCGGTCGAAGGAAGCGATCAGCAGGCCCGAGCAGCCGAAGTCCTGCCGCGCGGCGCGCAGGCCGGCCACCAGCCCCTCGACCTGCACGCGGTACGGCACGCCCGTGGGCATGAAGTACTGCGGGTTGAACGACAGCTCGACATGGCGCGCGTTGCTGCTGCGCGCGGCGTCCTCCACGGCCTCGTAGGCCACGCGCTCGAAATCGGCGCTGCTGCGCACCGCCTGCGCCGCGATGCGCAGCACGTCGATGAAGTCGTAGAAGTCGCGGTAGCTGTAGAGCGTGTCGACCGGGCGCGGCAGCGGCAGTTCGTACTGGCGCGCGAGCGCGACCAGCGTGGCCGGGCGCAGGGTGCCGGCCATGTGGAAATGCAGGTCGGTCTTGGGCAGCCGGGCGAGCAGGTCCGGTCGTACCGGCGCGGGGGAGGAAGGGGTGGACATGGACGGCGACGATAGCCACGCCCACCGCCCGCGCCCAGCACAGCGCTGTGCAGCAGGTTATGACAGCGCCGTCATGACCTGGGCCGGTGCGCCAGCTCGCGCGCGGCCGCCGTCAGCTCGCCGCGCAGCCAGCGCATGGCCTGGTTCTTGTGCGTGCGCTCGTGCCACACGAGGCGGTAGCGGTGCGGCTTGATCTTCGCGGGAAAGGGCACGATCGCGAGCGGGTACTGGCGCGCGAAGTCCTCGGCCAGCAGGCGGCCGGTGGTGAAGACCAGGTCGGTGCGCGCGAGGATGGCCGGCGCCATGCCGAGGAACTGGGTGTGCATCGCCGTGTGGACCGACACGCCGAGCTCGGCCAGCTGCGCATCGATGATGGTGCCCTGCCCCGGCACGTGCTCGAGCGAGGACAGGTGCCGCGCGCGCCGGTAGTCGTCGAGCGTCATCGGCGCCCTGGCCAGCGGATGGCCCTCGCGCACCAGGCAGACCATGGGTTCGGTCAGCAGGCTGGCGGCGCGCAGGTGGCCGGGCAGCTCGGGCCAGATGGTGATGACCATGTCGACCTCGCCGTCGGCGAGCTGGCGGTAGTGCTCGAAGCGCGAGCCCAGGCCGCGGATCACCACGTCGCACTCGGGCGCCTGGCGCGCCACGCGCTCGGCGATGTCGGCGAAGAACTGGCGCGGCAGGAAGTCGTAGGTCGCGATGCGGAAGCTCTGGCGCAGCTCGCGCGGCTCGACCGGCCCGGCCTCGGCGGTCAGCAGCGACATGTCGGCCAGGATGCGCCGCGTGGGCACGGCCAGCGCCTGCGCGCGCTCGGTCAGCACCATGCGGTTGCCCACGCGCACCAGCAGCTCGTCGCCGGTGAGCTGGCGCAGCACCTTGAGGTGGCGGCTCAGCGCGGACTGCGCCACGCCGAGCTTGGCCGCGGCCTGCGACACGCTGGCCTCGCTCAGCAGCACGTGGAGCGAGCGCAGCAGCGATTCGTCCAGTCGGCGGTCATGCTCGCCGGTGTCGGGCAGGGACATGGTGTTCGGGTCGAAGAGAGAGGCGGTAGGTCCGCGGGCAAGGGATTCTGCCCGTGCGCCGCATGCGCAATTTTTGCGCCGCGGCCCGAAGTCTTTACACGGCTTTGATACGCCCCCTCCTACGCTGTCGCTCTTCCTTCATCCCCGAGCTCTCTCGATGCAAAGATCGATCCGCGCCGCCTCCTCGGCACTCGCCCTCCCCACCCTGATCGCCGCCGCCTTCGCGCTGCCCGGCGCGGCCTTCGCGCAAGCGGCCGGCGATGCGCCGGCACCGGCCGCCTCGCCGGTCACGGCCAACATCGCGCTGACCACGAACTACAAGTTCCGCGGCCAGGACCAGGACATGATCGGCAGGAACGACTACGCCAAGACCCGCGGCGTGAAGCCCGCCATCCAGGGCGGCTTCGACTACGCCTTCGGCGACAGCGGCTTCTACGTCGGCAACTGGAACTCCAGCGTCAACTGGCTCAAGGGCAACAGCGTCGAGGTCGACCTGTACGGCGGCTACAAGTTCAAGGCCGGCCCGCTGGACATGGACGTCGGTGCACTGACCTACATCTATCCGGGCAACTCGGTCGGCAACACCACCGAGCTCTATGGCGCGGCCACCTATGCCAACGAGAGCCTCGGTTCCTTCACGCTGAAGTACTCGCACACGGTGTCGAAGGACTACTTCGGCTTCGCCGGCAACAAGCTGGGCTCGGGCCTCGAGGGCACCAACACGGGCTACCTGAACCTGAGCTACAGCAAGGAGATCCTGCCCAAGGTGACGCTCAAGGCCGCGGTGGGCTACACGGCCCTGTCGAGCGACATCCGCAGGAACACGGCCTACAAGAGCTATGTCGACTACAACGTGGGCGCCAGCTACGACTTCGGCGGCGGGCTCACGCTCGCCGGCTCGGTGCAGGGTGCGAACCAGAAGAACGCGTACAACGCCGCGGCCGGCCCGCTGTACGACTTCGGCTTCTACACCGTGCAGCAGGTCTACTCGCCGAACAAGCCGCGCTTCATCCTCACGCTGGCCAAGACGCTCTGACGAAGACGCCGGCGGCCGTCGGCATCAATCGATGCTGATGTTCGCCGCCTTCGCGACCTCCGCCCACTTCACGCGGTTGTCGTGCACCGTCTTGCGGAACTGCGCGGGCGTCTCGATGCGGATGGTGTTGCCCTGGCTCTCGAACTTCTCGCGGATCTCGGGCTGCTCGAGCACCGTCTTCACGGCGGCGTTGAGCTTCTCGACGATGCGCGCGTCGGTGCCCTTGGGCGCGAAGATGCCGAACCAGATCGAGCTGTCGAAGCCCTGGGTTCCCGGCAGGCCGCTCGAGGCGATGGTGGGCACTTCCTTCACCGCGGCCACCGGCGTGGCGGTGGTCACGCCGAGCAGCCGCACCTTGCCGGCCTTGTAGTGCGGCAGGATGGTCTGGACCTGGTTCATGATGCAGCAGGTCTCGCCGCGCACCACCGAGGTGATGGCCTCGGGGCCGCCCTTGTAGGGCACATGGACCATGTTGAGCCCGAGCCGCGCATTGAACTCGGCGAAGGCCATGTGGGTGCCGGCGCCGTTGCCGGTGGAGGCGTAGTTGTACTTGCCGGGGTTGGCCTTGACCAGCTCGACGAATTCCTTGAGCGTCTTCACGTTGATGACGTCGGGGTTGATCGTCAGCACGTTCGACACGTCGAGCACCGGCGCCACCGGCACGAAGTCGGCCTCGACGTCGAAGGGCAGCTTCTTGTAGAGCGCGGCATTGCTGCCATGGGTGGCGGCGGTGCCGAACGAGAGCGTGTAGCCGTCGGGCTTCGCATGGGCCACGTACTCGCTCGCGATGTTGCCGGCCGCGCCGGAGCGGTAGTCGATGATCACGGGCTTGCCGAGCTGGCGCGTCAGCGGGTCCTGGATGGTGCGGGCCACCACGTCGACGCCGGAGCCGGCGGGAAAACCCATGATCAGCGTTACGGGCTGTTGCGGCCAATCGGCCTGCGCATGCGCCACGGGCGCGATCGACGCGCACAATGCAGCGGCCGTCAGCAGCGCGCGCAGGTGCCGGCTCGGGAAGTGGAAAGGGGGCATGGCTGTGGTCCTCGGTTCGGGCGGTGCAGGCCCGGATTCTGGCGCGATGCTCATACCTGCTTCGGCATGTGCTTATGCGCGACACACCTCCGGCGCGCCGGCTCTCCATAATCGCCCCATGGTTCGTCCCACACAACATATTCATCCCCAGCGCGAACCGGTGGCGGTGCGCGCCGCGGCCACCGTGCTGCTTTTGCGCGATACCGCGGCCGGCATCGAGGTGCTGATGACGCGCCGCTCGGCCACCGCCAGCTTCGCGCCCGGCGCCTACGTCTTCCCCGGCGGCCACATCGACGCGGCCGACGAGGTCGCCGCGCGCACGGCCGCGCGCCGCCCCACGCAGAGCCCGCTGCAGGCCACCCAGGCGGTGGCCGCGATCCGCGAATGCTTCGAGGAGCTCGGCGTGCTGCTCGCGCACCATGCCGACGGCCGCCCGGCCGGCGCCGCGGACATCGCCGCGATGGACCGCGACGGCCACGCGGCCGTGCCCTTCGCCGATCAATGCGCGGCGCGCGGACTGGTGCTCGAGGCCGACCGCGTGTTCACCTTCGCGCACTGGATCACCGACCGCGACCTGCCCAAGCGCTTCGACGTGCCCTTCCTGGTGGCGCGCATGCCCGAGGGCCAGGAACCCTCGGCCGACGAGAGCGAGCAGTTCGAGCCGAGCTGGGTGCGCCCGGCCGATGCGCTGGCGCGCCACGCGGCCGGCAGCTTCTTCATGATCTTCCCGACCGTGCGCACGCTGCAGCGCATGGCCTCGTATGCGAGCGTCGACGCGGTGCTGGCGGCCTGCGCGAGCGAGCAGCCGCTGTGGACCAGCTGCCCGCGCGGCGGCTTCGTCAACGGCCGCGACGAGCGCTACATGGAGAACGACCCGCCCTTCGGCGAGCTAGCACTGGTCTGCCCCGACGGCCAGATGCTGCATTCGCTCGACTGGAAGAGCGACGCACCGGTGGCGCTGCTGAAGAACGTGCAGCGCCTGACCGCGCCCAACCCGGGCGCGATGACCGGCCCGGGCACCAACAGCTACATCGTGGGCGACGCGGCCACCGGCCACATCGTGATCGATCCGGGCCCGAACGACCCCGCCCACATCGAGCGGCTGTGGCAGGCCGCCAAGGGCGACATCCGCATGATCGTCTGCACGCATTCGCATGCCGACCATTCGCCGGGCGCGGCGCCGCTGCAGGCGCTGGCCGGGGACGCGAAGCCGCCGATCCTGGGGCTGTCGTCGGCGCCCACGGCGCGCGCGAGCGCGCGCTTCTCGGCCGAGCGCGAGCTGGCCGACGGCGAACGCCTGGTGCTCGCGGGCACCGGTGCCGACGGCCAGCCGCTCACGCACACGCTGCGCGTGGTCCACACGCCGGGCCACGCGGCCAACCACCTGTGCCTGGTGCTCGAGGAGGACGGGCTGCTGTTCTCGGGCGACCACATCCTCAACGGCAGCACCACGGTGGTCGACCCGCCCGACGGCGACATGACGGCCTACCTCGATTCGCTCGACAAGCTCGACGCGAACTGCGAGGCCGGCGGCGTCGAATTCATCCTGCCCGCGCACGGCCACGTGATCGGCTTCGCGCGCACGGCCATCGCCTACCTGAAGGCACACCGCCTCAAGCGCGAGGCCAAGATCGCGGCCGCGATGCAGAAGCTGCCCGAGGGCACGCCCGAGCAATGGCTGCCGCTGGCCTACGACGACGTGCCCGAGCGGCTGTGGCCGGTGGCCGCGCGCTCGCTGGCGGCGCACGTGGCGCGCATCCGGCAGCAGGCGGCCGTCGGCTCATGAGTGCGCAAGACAGGCACGACGCCGAGGGCATCCGCCTCGCCAAGCGCGTGGCCGCGCTCGCGGGCTGCTCGCGCCGCGAGGCCGAGCTGCTGATCGAGAACGGCGCGGTGCGCGTCGACGGCCAGCCGGCACTGCTGCCGCAATCGCGCGTGCAGCCGCACCAGCAGGTGGAGATCGAGGCGGGCGCGCGGCCCGAGCCCGTGCTGCCGGTGACGCTGCTGCTGCACAAGCCGGCCGGCCTGCGCACCGAGCAAGCGCACACGCTGCTGGTGGCCGCCAACCTCGCGGCCGCGCACGGAACGCCGCGCTTCCTGCCCGCGCATGCGCGCGGCCAGCACTGCATGACGCCGCTGGAGACCGGTGCCAGCGGCCTGGTGGCGTTCACGCAGGAATTCCGCATCGAGCGCAAGCTGCACGAGGACGCCTCCGTCATCGAGCACGAGATCATGGTCGACGTGGCCGGGGCCGTCTCGCCCGAGCAGCTCGCGCGCTTCGAGCGCACGCCGGCGCGCGTGAGCATCGGCCGCCAGACCCCCGAGCAGACCGGGCTGCGCTTCGCGCTCAAGGGCGCGCAGCCGGGCCAGGTCGCGCACCTGTGCGACCGCATGGAGCTGCGCATCCTCGCGATGCGCCGCATCCGCATCGGACGCGTGCCGCTGGCCGGCCTCGCGCCCGGCCAGTGGCGCTACCTCGCGCCGCAGGAACGCTTTTGACGCCCCCGAAGAAGAAGAAAGAAGAACGGGAAGCCGGCGCGCTTCCACCCTCGCACCGCATGTTCGCGGCCTGCTTTTTCAGCCAGCGGCCTCGTGCCGCCGACAGGAGACCCCAAGCCATGAAGTCCGGATCGATTCCCGCCACCGAGGCCGCGCCCTTCCCGCGCCGGCTGCCCGCCACGGTGGCGGCCCTCGCTCTCGCCTCGCTCGGCGGCTGCTCGGTGTTCGAGCCGCTGATGCCCGCGCCCCCGCCGCCGCCAGCGCCCGCGCCGCCGCCCATCGTGTCGAGGGACGGCCTGGCGCCGATCACCGAGGACCAGGTCGAGCGCATCCGCGAGCAGATCGCCGCCAAGCCGCCGACCCCGGCCGTGGGCCGCGTGGTGCGCAGCGCCTCGCCGACCATCGAATCGTTCCTGCGCACCGAGGGCTGCATCACCGCGCGCAACGGCGCGGTGCTCAACCCCTTCGCGGCGCCGGGCCGGCTGTTCGACGCCCAGGGCTTCCAGGGCGGGCCGATGGCGCAGATGCAGTACCACGACAAGACGGCCTGCGTGACCGTCAAGCGGATCCAGAACTGGAAGATGGTGTCGCCCAAGCTGCTGCGCTTCGAGGTGGTGTATGTGGGCGACGACGGCGAGGAGCGCGCGGTCAAGCACCACGAGTTGATGCGGCAGCCGAAGGGCGGGTGGTTGTTCGCGAAGTGAATTCACGACCGTTCGGGCTGAGCTTGGCCTGTCCTGAGGCTCACGAAGGGCGAAGCCTTGCGCGAGGCTTCGACAGGCTCAGCCCGAACGGGTGGGAGTGGCCTTGCGCTGCGACCGCAGCGCCACCGCGAACGACAGCTGCGCCACGATCCCCGCCACCGCGAGCACCAGCGCCGAGGCCAGCGCGGGATTGCGGTGCCCCATGCCCGCGAGCGCGGTGCACAGGGCGCCCACCGCCATCTGCGTGAAGCCGTAGAGGCCCGAGGCCGAGCCGATGATCTGCGGATCGACGCTGATCGCCTGCGTGAGCGCGGCCGGCGAGGCCATGCCGGCACCGACGGTGAACAGGAACATGGCGGCGACGATCAGCGGCACCGACAGGTGGTCCGTGAGCGCGGCGCCCAGCAGCACGAAGGCCGCGGCCACGCTGAGCGCGTTGGAACGGATCATGAGCCGGTCGACGCGCACGCGCGCGATCAGGTGGCTGGTGAGGAAGCTGCCGAGCCACACGCCCGAGACCAGGATCGCGAGGTAGAGGCCGGCCTCGTGCGCGGGCCGGTGCAGCTGGTCGACGAAGATGAACGGCGCCGAGGCGATGAAGGCGTACATCGAGGTGGTGGCGCAGCCGCCGCCGACGGAGAAGCCGAGGAAGGCCGGCGAGCGCAGCAGCCGCGCGTAGTTGCGCGCGAGCGCGGGCGCGCTGACGGGCGCGCCGGGCCGGCCGGTCTCGGGCAGCAGGCGCCAAGTGAACAGCAGGCCGACGATGCCGAGCGCGAACAGGCCGTAGAAGATCGAGCGCCAGCCCAGGGCGGTGGCGAGCGCGCCGCCGACCAGCGGCGCGATGCTCGGGCCCACGGTCACCATCAGGTTCATCAGCGCGAGGCGGCGTGTCGCCTCCTGCGGCTCGGCGGTGTCGCGCACGATGCTGCGCCCGAGCACCAGGCCCGCGCAGCCGCCCATGGCCTGGAACAGCCGCGCGGCGATCAGCGCATGCACGTCGGGCGCGAGCGCGGCCGCCAGCCCCGCGACCGTGTAGAGGCCGAGGCCCGCGAGCATCACCGGCCGGCGGCCGAAGCGGTCGGCCAGCGGGCCGTACACCAGTTGCCCGACGGCCAGGCCGAAGATGTAGAGGCTCACCGTCATCTGCATCTCGCCGATGCCGGCACCGAGGCCGCGCGCGGCGATCGGCAGCGCGGGCACGAAGATGTGCATGGCCAGGGTGCCGCTGAAGGTGACGAGCGCGAGCAGCCACAGCGGCGCGTGCGCGGCGCGTGGCGCGGGAATGGCGTTCGTGTTCACTGCTTGCGCGCCTCGCTGCCGCTGGCCGCGAGGCGGTCACCGTCGTCGGTCTCCCAGCCGCCGCCGAGCGCCATGAACAGCACGATCTGGTCGTCCGACAGCTGCGCCTCGCTGGCCGCCAGCGCGGCATCGCTCGCGGCCAGCGCGCGCTCGGCATCGAGCGTGTCGAGGTAGGCGGTGCGGCCGTTGCGATAGAGCTGGCGCGCCTGCGCGGCGACGGTGGCGCTCTCGTCGCGCGCGGCCTGCAGCGCGGCGCGGCGGTCGAGTTCGCGCGCGTAGTTGCCGAGCGCCGACTCGGTCTCGCGCAGCGCGGTGAGCACGGTGCCGTCGAACTTCGCGAGCGCCGCGCGCGTGCCGGCCTCGGCCTGCGCGATGCGGGCCTGCGCGATGCCGGTGTTGGGCACGGTCCACGAGATCAGCGGGCCGAGGCTCCAGCCGAACGTGCCCTTGCGGCCGAAGTCCTCGGCCGGGCCGGCCGACGAGGCCGACAGGCCCAGCGTGATCTTCGGATAGAGGTCGGCCGTGGCGACGCCGATGCGCGCGGTGGCCTGGGCCAGGCTGCGCTCGGCCTGGCGGATGTCGGGCCGGCGGCGCAGCAGCGCGGCACCGTCGCCCACCGGCACGGTGCCGGCCACGCGCGGCGGCACGGCGCAGTCGGCGAGCTCGCGCGGGAAGTCCTGCGGCAGCTCGCCCGTGAGCGTGGCGAGGCGGTAGAGCGCGTTCTGGCGCTCGGCCAGCAGCGGCGGCAGCGCGGCCGTGAGCTGCTGCAGCTGCGCGCGGGCGCGGCCGGTGTCGAGCGCGCCGGCGCGGCCGGCCTCGTGCAGCTTCTCGGTGACGTCGACCGCCTCCTGCTGCAGCCGCACCGACTTCTGCGCGATCGTCAGCCGCAGACCGGTGGAACAGGCCTCGGCATAGGCGCGCGCGGTGCCGGCCGCGACGTTCACGCGCACCAGGTCGAGCGCGGCCGCGGCCGACGCGGTGCCGGCCTCGGCGGCCTCGGCGGCGCGGCGGATCTGGCCGAACAGGTCGACCTGGTAGGACAGCGACAGGCCGCTGCTGTAGTTGAAGCGGTCCGGCGGCTCGTAGTCCTTCTGCAGCAGCTGCAGGCCCGAGACATGGCCGAACGAGGGCCCGCCGTTCACGCCGATGACGGGACGCTTGCCGCCGGCCACCTCGGCCTCGATGGCGCGCTCGCGTTCGAGGTTGGCGATGGCCTGGCGCAGGTCGGTGTTGTGCGCGAGCGCCTGCTCGACCAGCCGGTCGAGCCGCGGGTCGCGGTACAGCCGCCACCAGTGCGGCGGCAGCGGCACGGCCTGCAGGCCGGCGGCGGGATCGGCTTCGGCGAAGGGCCGGCCGGCCGCGGGCTGGCTCGCGATGGCCTCGTCGGGCCGGCGGTAGTCGGGGCCGACGCTGCCGCAGGCCGCGAGCGCCGCGGCGGCGGCCAGCGCGGCGATGCGCAGCATGGTGCGGGATGCAGTGGTCATCATCCTTCCTTCCTGGCGCCGGTCCTGGCCTCGGCATCGGCGGCGGTCTTCTCGCGCTGCGCCTGGGCCTGCTCGAGCACCTGCACCGTCACCGTCTGCCCCGCCACCAGCCGTGCGCCCGCGGGCAGCGGATCGAGCTTCACGCGCACCGGGATGCGCTGCGCGAGCCGCACCCAGTTGAAGGTGGGGTTCACGCTCGGCAGCAGGTTGGCGCTGGTCGAGCGGTCACGGTCGGCGATGCCGGCGGCCACGCTCTCGACCGTGCCGCCGAGCACCGCGCCGCCGCCCATCGGCATGACGTGCACGCGGTCGCCGAGGTGGATGCGCGGCAGCTTGGTTTCCTCGAAGTAGCCCTCGACGTAGAAGGAGCGCGCATCGACCAGCGCGAGCACCGGCCGGCCCGCGGCCGCATAGCTGCCCTGGCGCAGGTCGAGGTTGGTGACCAGGCCGTCGGCCGGCGCGCGCACCTCGGCGCGCTGCAGGTTCAGCCGCGCCGAATCGAGCGCGACCTCGGCCTGCGCGACGGCGGCGCGCGCCTGCTCGACGCGCGCGCGGGTCTGTTCGCGCGCCTCCTGCGAGACCAGCGCCTCGAGCCCCGCGTTGCGCGTGTTCTCGCGCTGGGCCTGCGCGCTCATGGCGCGCTGCGCGGCGAGCGCGGCCTGGGCCTGGCGCACGGCCAGGTCGTAGCGCGCGCGGTCGACCTCGAACAGCAGGGTGCCGGCGGCCACCGATTGGTTGTCCTGCACCGGCACGGCCGTGACCAGGCCCGAGACGTCGGGCGCGATCTGGACCACGTTGGCGCGCACGCGGCCGTCGCGCGTCCAGGGCGCGAGCTCGTAGTGGTCCCAGAGGCGGAAACCGGCCCAGACGGCGGCGGCCACCACGGCGGCGGTGACGAGGATGCGCAGCGCGCCGGCGGGCCAGGTGCGGGCGCCGGCCTTGTTGTTGTCGTTGGAAGTGTTGGCGGTCATGGTGTGGTCATTGCAGGGAGGTCGTGGCGCGGCTCAGCGCATAGAGCAGCAGCAGGTAGAGCGCCATGTCGAACAGGGCCGGGTGCCAGACCCAGCGATAGAGGCCGGTGGCGGCCAGCAGCCGGCGCACGCCCCACAGGGCGAGCAGCGCGGCACCGGCCAGCAGCATCAGCCAGGGCACGTAGAGGCCGTAGAAACTCGCTTCGCCGATCATCGGGACACTCCTTGCGCGGCAACAGGAACAGGAACTGGAACGACGGAAGCCGCGCGCATCGGCGGCGCCTCCGGAAAGAGATTGCGGCGCAGCCCCACCAGCGCGGTGACGGCCGAGCGCGCGTCGGCACTCGACGTGCTCGCAGCGCCGAGCATCGAGGCCAACGCCTCGTCGATGCGCGCCAGCAGGCTCGCGGGCCGCGCGGCCACGCGGCCACCGGCGCGCTGGCGGAAGAAGCGCGCGATGTCGCCGAGCAGCGCGCTCGCCGAGGCCAGCGGCAGTTGCGCGCGCACGCGCTGCAGCGCATCGATGTCGGCGCCCATGCGCAGGTCGCGCAGCGCGTCGTCGGCGGCCACGCCCTCGATGCGGCCGCCGGCCTGCGCGATGCGCGGTGCCAGCAGGCCGATGCGGTCGAGCATGCGCACCGCGTAGGCGTCGCCGGGCACGCCGCGACGCTGGGCCGACGGCGACAGGCTCACGGGCGTGGCCGCGGCCGCGCCGGCCATCTCGCCGAGCTCGCGCCAGGTGGCGCGCTGGATGCGGCGCGCGCTCCAGTCGGCGCCCACCGAGCGCACCAGCCGCGTGACGAAGGCCGCGGCCACCACGCCGAAGACCTGGCCCAGCATGCTGTTGATGAAGCTCACGATGTCGGCGGTGGCGGTGTCGTGCATCGCCAGCGTGCCCGAGACGCCGAACAGCAGCGCCATCGCGGCCATGAAGTAGGCCGGCCGCGCCATGTACAGGCCCAGCAGCAGGAACACCGGCGCGCAGACCGCGACCAGCATGCCGAAGTCGTGCACCAGCGGCAGCAGCACCAGCACGTAGAGCGCGGAGATCGGGATCGACCACAGCGTCCACTTGAGGAAGCCCTGGATCGCGGGCACCGGGTCGTCCATGGTGGCGAAGAAGCAGCAGAAGACCGCGGCCATCATGGTGGCGGCCGAGCCCATCGACCAGCCGGTGAGGATCCAGAACGCGCCGCACAGGCAGATGGCGAGCACGGCCGCGAGCGCCGACAGCAGCGCCATGCCGCGGTCGAGGTGCAGCACGCGGTTGCCGAGCGCGGCGACGCGGCGCGGCGGCATCGCGCCCTTCAGGCCGTCGTCGATGTCGGCGCGCAGTCGCGCGCAGGCGCGCCAGCCTTCGACCAGTTCTTCGAGCCGGCCCGCGAGCGCGATGCGCAGCGCGCGGCCCCAGGCGGAGACGGAGGCGTCGGGCCGCGTGGCGGCGAGCGCGGCGAGGGTCGCGCGCAGGGCCTGCAGCCGCGCGTCGTCCGAAGTGCCGGCGCCCTCCTCGCGCAGCCACTGCCCGGTCTGCGCGAGCAGCGCGGCCACGTCGGGCGCGATGGCGCCCTCGGCCTGCTCGAGCGCGAGCAGCCGGTCTTCGACCGCCGACAGCGCGGGCGTGAGCGCGGCCACGCGGTCCTGCATGGCGCGGATCGCGCCGGCGGTCCAGCGCAGGTGCGTGGTGTCGAAGGGCACGTGGGTCGACAGGATGCGCAGCTGCGTGATGTCGCCCGCGAGGCGGCGCCGGTCGTCGGCCAGGCGCCTGGGGTCGGCATCGGCGCGGCGCGCGGGCGTGCCCGTGGCGCTCGCGGGCGGCTGCAGCAGGTCGCCGAGCCACTTGCGCGCGTCCTGCAGGGTGCGGTCGAGCAGGCCCAGCACGGTGGGGCCCATGCCGGCCGGCAGCACCAGGCTGTGCAGCAGCGTGGCGCAGAAGATGCCCAGGCCGATCTCCTCGACGCGCGCGACGGCGGTGTCGAACAGCGCCTCGGGCGCCTGCACCGAGGGGAAGCCGATCAGCGCGGCGGTGTAGCCCGCGAGCATGAAGACGTAGGAGCGCGGCGTGCGGTCGAACAGCGAGATGCACAGGCACAGGCCGACCCACAGCGCGAGCACCAGCGTCAGCAGCTCGGGCGCGTTCGACAGCGCGGGCACCAGCAGCACGGTGGCGGTGCTGCCGATCAGCGTGCCGCAGAAGCGATAGACCGCCTTCGAGCGCACCGCGCCGGCCAGCGGATGGGCGACGACATAGGTGGTCATCAGGGCCCAGAACGGACGCGGCAGGCCGGCGCGGCTGGCGAGGTACATCGCGAGCATCGCGGCGGCGAAGCTCTTGGTGGAGAAGACGATCTCGGCGCGGCTGAAGCGCGGCAGGCTCAAGGCAGGCATCTAGCGTCGCCCCTCGGCCGGTGCGCCGCGGCCCAGCCGTTCCTCGAGCACCGCGAACACGCGCAGGCAGGCCGCGAGGTCCTCGTCGGACACGCCCTCGAACAGCCCGGCGCGCATCAGGCTCAGCGCGGCCTCGATGGGTTCGCAGGCGGCCTCGCCCGCGGGCGTGAGATGCAGGGTCTTGGCGCGGCGGTCGGCCGGGTCCTCGCGGCGCTCGACATAGCCGGCCTCCACGAGCTGGTCGAGCGAGCGCACCAGCGACGGCCCCTCGATGCCCAGCGCCTCGGCCAGCACGCCCTGGCGCACGCCCTGCTCCATGCGGCCGATCATCACCACCGGCCAGGCCAGGGTCTGCGACAGGCCCACGTGCGCGACCGCCTTGTCGGCCGCGGCGCGGTAGCCGCGCTGCAGGGTCGAGAACTGCATGCCGAGCTTCATCAGCGCGGCTTCGCGCGCTTCCTTTTTCTTCTTCCGGCCGGCGGGCGGCGTGACCGGTTCGGCCATGGCAAGGCTCCCAATTAGTTAGCTTGCTATCGATTATACGGGTTTACCCCAGATCGTGCCGGCCATGCCGACGGGCGGGTCATGCACCACTTGGCATGACCCGACGAAGAACGTTGGGGAAGAAGAAAGAAAAGTGTGAAGCGCGCCGATAAGCCGGATTCTGTGCACCGGACATCTCTTGCGAAATGCCCGGCGTGACCGCCATTACTCTGGGCCGTCTGTCGCCAGACGGCTCGATGCCACCTACCCGCCAGCTCAGCGGAACCACCTCGATACTGGCCTACTTGGTGTTGCTGCGCGCAGAGATTGCCCGTTTCACCCGAACTGAATCGGCTCGTCTCTGTTGCTCTGATCCTCACCTCACGGTGGAGAGCCGTTAGCTCCTGCGCTGTCCTGTGCAGTCCGGACGTTCCTCCAGTGCGGTCTTTCGACGCGGTGCCCGAAGGCATCGCCCCTTGCGGGCTTGCACCAGCGGCGGTCTGGCACGCTTCACGGGGCGGATTATCGCCGCTTCGCGCATGCCCTCATCCCGCGATGCCGCAGAACTCGCGCCGGTACTGCTCGGGCGTCGTGCCCGCCTCGCGCTGGAACATCGCGATGAAGGCCGAGGCCGTGCTGTAGCCGAGGTCGAAGGCGATCTCCTGCACCGTGCGCCCGGCCTCCAGCGCATCGATGGCGCGCAGGAAGCGCAGCCGCTGGCGCCAGTCGCCGAAGGACATGCCGAGTTCGCGCTGGCACTGGCGCGCGAGCGTGCGCTCGGTCATGTGCACGCTCGCGGCCCACTCGGCCAGCGAGCGGTGGTCGCCGGGCTCGGCCTGCAGCGCCTCGAGCACGCCGACCAGCGCGGGCGAGGCCGCCGCGGGCAGGTAGCAGCGCAGCACCTCGGCGCGCGCGAGCTGGTCGACCACCACCTGCGCGAGCCGCAGGTCGGCCGACGTGACGGGCTCGTTCACGTCGCGCGCGGCGAAGTCGGCCAGCACGCTGCGGATGATCGGGCTGATGCGCACGGTGCAGGGCTGCGCGGGCAGCTCGGCGCACAGCGCGGGCACGATGTAGACGGTGCGGTAGACGACGGCATGGCGCAGCGTGCAGCTGTGCACCACCCGCGGCGGGATCCACACCGCGTACTGCGGCGGCGAGAGGAAGCGCAGGCCCTCGGCCTCCATCTGCATGGTGCCGTGCGCGGTGTAGTTGAGATGGCCCCAGCTGTGGCTGTGCGGCGCGGCCAGGGTGTCGGCGCCGAATTCGTCCCAGTTGAAATAGAACGGGCCGGCCTTGTGCTCCACGTCCTGGATCGACAGGTAGCGCGCGCGATCGGCCATGGCGGGGCGGTTCCTCGAAAGAGCGTCCGGAATTCCGGACCGGTTGTCCTGATCGAGCTATATGCCACAGGACGGACGCACCGATGATAGCCCCGCCTCCTCCTGAAAGTCCTGTCCCATGTGGCCCTATGCCTTCCCCCTGCTCGCCGTCGTCATCTGGTCGGGCAACACCGTCGTCAGCAAGATGGCGGCCGGCACCATCGCGCCGGCCGAGATCAGCTTCTACCGCTGGCTGCTCGCGGCCCTGCTGTTCACGCCGCTGGCGCTGCGCCCGGTGCTGCGCAACTGGCGCGCGATCCGCCCGCAGCTGGGCCGCATCGCGGTGCTCGGCCTGCTGGGCATGGTGGTCTACCAGAGCCTGGCCTACTACGCGGCCTACCTGACCACGGCCACGCACATGGGGATCATCGGCTCGCTCACGCCGATGATGGTGCTGGCGCTGTCGATCCTGCTGCTGGGCCAGCGGCTCACGGCCGGCGCGGTGGCGGGCTCGCTGGTGTCGATCGCGGGCGTGGCGGTGGTGGTGTCCTCGGGCGACCTCGGCACGCTGCTCAAGAGCGGCGCCAACATGGGCGACGGCCTGATGCTGCTGGCGATGCTGGCCTATGCGGTCTACGTGATCCTGCTCAAGCGCTGGGGCATGAAGGAAGTGCCCGCGCTGCAGCTGCTCTACCTGCAGATCGTGTGCGCGGTGATCGTGCTGCTGCCGCTGTACCTGCTGACGCCGCGCATGGGCCTGTCGGCCGCCAACCTGCCGCTGATCGGCTTCGCGGGCCTCGGCGCCTCGATGCTCGCGCCGCTGGTATGGATGCACACGGTGGCCCACATCGGCCCGAGCCGCGCGAGCATGTTCTTCAACCTGATCCCGCTGTTCACCGCGCTGATCGCGGCGGCGGTGATCGGCGAATCGCTCGCGGCCTATCACGCGGTCGGCGGCGTGCTGACGGTGGCCGGCGTGCTGCTGGCCGAGCTGTGGAAGGCGCCGCTGCGGCGCCCGGTGCTGGCCGGGTCCTGAGGCGGTTCAGCCGGTCGTAGTCGCGGCGGCGCGCCGGAAACGCCCCGGCGTGAGGCCCGCGTGGCGCGCGAAGGCGCGGTTGAACGCGGCTTCGGAGCGGTAGCCGACGGCCTCGCCGACCGAGGCCGTGTCCTGCCCGCCATGCGCGAGCAGCCGCGACGCGAGCTCCATGCGCAGGCTGGTCAGCAGCTCGAGCGGGCCGGTGCCCGTGCGGCGCGCGAACTCGCGCGCGAAGGTGGCGCGCGAGAGATGGCAGCGCTCGGCCAGCGAGGCCACGGTCCAGTCGTGCTGCGGCGCGTCGAGCATGGCCTTGAGCGCGCCCGCCAGCCGCGGGCTGGCCATCAGGCCCAGCACGCCCGACAGCTCGGGCCGGGTGTCGAGGCAGGCGCGCACCGCGAGCGTGAACAGCGTGCCCGAGAGCTGCGCCACGATGGCCTGCGCGCCGGCGTTCTGCTGCTCGATCTCGTGCGCCATCAGCCGCACCAGGCCTTGCAGCCAGCCGTACTCGGGCCGCTGGCCGAAGGGGATCACGAGCGGATCGGGCAGCGCCTCGAGCAGCGTGCTGCGGCGCCGGCCCGGGAACTCGAACTCGCCGCAGAGGATGTCGGTGTCGGCCTTCGCGGGGCGCGGCAGGTTGGTCTTGAGGTCGACCAGCTCGCCCTTGCGCAGGCGGATCGGGCGCATGTCCTCGTCCGGCGCGAGCCCCGCGGTGCGCAGCACGTGCGCCTGGCCGTGCGGCAGGATCACGAGGCTGCCCTCCTCCAGCGGCAGCAGCGTGTTGCTGGCCGGCAGCCACAGCTCGCAGCGCCCGCGCAGCAGGATGTGGAAAGGCGCGCGCCACGGCCCGATGGCCTCGTGCGGCGCGGCCCAGTCCTGGCCGAACAGGCAGCGCAGGTCCATGCGGCCGCGCGGGGCCAGCCAGTCGACGAGTTCGCTCAGGGCATCCATGGTTTGAGACGTTGGAGCAATTTTTTCAGCCGGATCGGCATTCAAAATCCTAGCACGCAGGCCTACAGTTCACTCACCGACTTCCACGAGGTGAACAGAATGACTTCCGATCTCGTCCCCGCCGCTCCCACCGCCGCACCCGCGGCATCGGCCCGCGGCCCCGTTCCCGTCTCCTTCTTCAGCATCGCCGTCGGCCTGCTCGCGCTGGCCGCGGCCTGGCGCGTGGCGACCCCGCTGTGGCAGCTGCCGCCCGAGGCCGCGCAGGCCCTGACCTGGGCCGGCATCGCCGTGTGGCTGGTGCTGCTGGTGCTCTACGCCGCCAAGTGGCTGCGCCATCCCGACGAGGCGCGCGCCGAGCTCGAGCACCCGGTGCAGTCGTCGTTCGCGGCGCTGGGCCCGGTGGCCAGCATGCTGGCGGCGGTCGCGCTGCTGCCCTACGCACGCCCGGTGGCGCTGGCCGTGTTCGCGCTCGCCGTCACGGCGCAGCTCGCGCTCGGCCTGCGGCTCTATGGCCGCACCTGGCAGGGCGGCCGCGCGCCGGCCTCGGTCACGCCCGCAATCTACCTGCCGGCCGTGGCGCAGAACTTCGTTGCCGGCACCGCGGCCGCGGCCTTCGGCTGGCCGCAGCTGGGCCTGCTGTTCTTCGGCGCGGGGCTGTTCTCGTGGCTCGCGCTCGAATCGCTGATCCTGCACCGCGCGGCCACGCAGGAGCCGCTGCCCGAGGCGCAGCGCCCGCTGCTGGGCATCCAGCTCGCGCCGGCCGTGGTCGGCGGCGGCACCTGGCTCGCGGTGAACGGCGGCGTGCCCGACCTGTTCGCGCAGATCCTGCTGGGCTACGGCCTCTACCAGGCCCTGTTGCTGCTGCGCCTGCTGCCGTGGATCTCGCGCCAGTCGTTCACGCCCGGCTACTGGGCCTTCAGCTTCGGCGTGGGCGCGCTGCCGACGCTCGCGATGCGGCTGGTGGCGGCCGGCGCCACGGGGCCGGTGCGCTGGCTCGCGCCGCTCTTGTTCGTGGCCGCCAACGCGATCATCGGCCTCTTCGCGGCGAAGACCCTGGCGCTGCTGGTGCGCGGCCGGCTGCTGCCTAGGGCCTGTTAACCCTATTCAAGGGGTCGCGTTGCCCCGCAAAGGGGCTGGATGCAAGGCGCCCGCGCGCAGCAAGGCTGATGCCTTGCAAGCGCGGGCAACGCCGCAGACGGCCCCTTTGCGGGGCAACCCGCAGGGAAGCTCGCCAGAGCCCGCCCCTCGGCGTTGCGCTCCTAGCGTGTGCGGACGCACACGCGTCGTCGCGCGCCTTGATGGGCGGGCTCTGGCGAGCTTCGCGACCCCTTGAATAGGGTTAACAGGCCCTAGCGTGCCGGTTGCAACACCTTCGCGCTGAAAGGTCCGCGGGCTGGTCTCACAATGCGCGCTGTCGTCGCGACAACCATTGAACCGAACGCATCCAAGGAGATCCATCCATGAAGGCCCAGAACATCCTCCAGACCATCGGCAACACGCCGCACGTGCGCATCCAGCGCCTGTTCGGCAACGCGAAGCAGCAGGTCTGGATCAAGGCCGAGCGCGCCAACCCCGGCGGCTCGATCAAGGACCGCATCGCGCTCGCGATGGTGGAGGACGCCGAGAAGAGCGGCGCGCTCAAGCCCGGCGGCACCATCGTCGAGCCCACCTCGGGCAACACCGGCATCGGCCTGGCGATGGTCGCGGCCGTCAAGGGCTACAAGCTGATCCTGGTGATGCCCGACAGCATGTCGGTGGAGCGCCGCCGGCTGATGCTGGCCTACGGCGCCACCTTCGACCTGACGCCGCGCGCGGGCGGCATGAAGGCCTCGATCGCGCGCGCCGAGGAGATCGTGGCGGGCACGCCCGGCGCCTGGATGCCGCAGCAGTTCAACAACCCGGCCAACGTCGAGGTGCACGTGCGCACCACGGCCGAGGAGATCGCGGCCGACTTCCCCGAGGGCATCGACGTGCTGATCACCGGCGTGGGCACCGGCGGCCACATCACCGGCGTGGCGCGCGTGCTCAAGAAGAAGTGGCCGCAGCTGCAGGTGTTCGCGGTCGAGCCCGTGGCCTCGCCCGTGATCTCGGGCGGCCAGCCCGCGCCGCACCCGATCCAGGGCATCGGCGCCGGCTTCGTCCCGAAGAACCTCGACACCGCGCTGCTCGACGGCGTGCTGCAGGTCGATGCCGAACCCGCGCGCGAGATGGCGCGCCGCTGCGCCACCGAGGAAGGCATGCTGGTGGGCATCTCCTCGGGCGCCACGCTGGCGGCCATCGCGCAGAAGCTGCCCTCGCTGCCCGAGAACGCGGTGGTGCTGGGCTTCAACTACGACACGGGCGAGCGCTACCTGTCGGTCGAGGGCTTCCTGCCCGCCTGATCCCCTCGCTCCCCTGCGTTGCGGCCAGCTATCCCTTTGATAGCGGCCCAACGCGTAAAATCGTCGGCCTGCTTGATAAACACAAGCCCCACGACATGCTGAGAATCTCCGAACTCAAACTTCCGCTCGACCATGCGCCCGAGGCGCTGGCCGCGCTGATCGCCCGCACCCTCGAGGTGCCGCCCGAGGCGATCGCCTCCCACACCGTCTACAAGCGCAGCTTCGATGCGCGCAAGGCCGAGCTGCTGACGGTCTACATCTGCGACGTGGCGCTCGCCGACGCGAAACGCGAGGCCGCGCTGCTCGCGCAGCACGCCGGCCATCCGCACATCCAGCCCGCCCCCGACATGCGCCACACGCTGCCGGCGGACGTGCCCGCGGGCGCGAGCCGCCCGGTGGTGATCGGCTTCGGCCCCTGCGGCATCTTCGCGGCGCTGATGCTCGCGCAGATGGGCCTGCGCCCGATCGTGCTGGAACGCGGCAAGACCGTGCGCCAGCGCACCAAGGACACCTGGGGCCTGTGGCGCAAGAGCGTGCTCAACCCCGAGTCGAACGTGCAGTTCGGCGAGGGCGGCGCCGGCACCTTCTCCGACGGCAAGCTCTACAGCCAGATCAAGGACCCGCGCTTCCTCGGCCGCAAGGTGATGGAGGAGTTCGTGAAGGCCGGCGCGCCGCCCGAGATCCTCTACGTCGCGCATCCGCACATCGGCACCTTCAAGCTGGTGAAGGTGGTGGAGAACATCCGCGAGCAGATCGTGGCGCTCGGCGGCGAGATCCGCTTCGAGCAGCGCGTGACCGACGTGCGCATCGAGGATGGCCACGACGGCAAACACCTTCGCGGCCTCACCGTGCTCGACCAGGCCACGGGCCAGAGCCACGAGCTGCGCGCCGACCACGTCGTGATGGCGCTCGGCCACAGCTCGCGCGACACCTTCGCGATGCTGCACGAGCGCGGCGTCCACATCGAGGCCAAGCCCTTCTCGATCGGCTTCCGCGTCGAGCATCCGCAGGGCCTGATCGACCGCGCGCGCTGGGGCCGCCATGCAGGCCACCCGATGCTGGGCGCGGCCGACTACAAGCTGGTGCACCACGCGAGCAACGGCCGCTCGGTCTACAGCTTCTGCATGTGCCCGGGCGGCACCGTGGTCGCGGCCACCAGCGAGCCGGGCCGCGTGGTCACCAACGGCATGAGCCAGTACTCGCGCGCCGAGCGCAACGCCAACGCGGGCATCGTGGTGGGCATCGACCCGCGCGACTACCCCGAGGGCCCGCTGGCCGGCATCGCGCTGCAGCGCGCGCTCGAGTCCAACGCCTTCGTGCTCGGCGGCGGCGACTACCGCGCGCCGGGCCAGCTGGTGGGCGACTTCATCGCCGGCAAGCCCTCCACCCAGCTCGGCGAGGTGATGCCCTCGTACAAGCCGGGCGTGACACCGACCGACCTGCACCGCGCGCTGCCCGACTTCGCGATCGAGGCGATGCGCGAGGCCTTCCCGGCCTTCGGCCGCAAGATCAAGGGCTTCGACCTCCACGACGCGGTGCTCACCGGCGTCGAGACGCGCACCTCCTCGCCGATCCGGATCACGCGCGGCGAGGACTTCCAGAGCCTCAACGTGCGCGGCCTGTACCCGGCCGGCGAGGGCGCGAGCTACGCGGGCGGCATCCTGTCGGCCGGCGTGGACGGCATCAAGGTCGCGGAAGCCGTGGCGCGCGGCCTGCGGGCCGAGGCCGAACGGCAGCGCACGGCCGCCGTCTGAGAACGCCATGACGACGACGCAAGACCGCGCTCCCCTCGCCTTCGCTCGACCGGGCACCGGCGCCTTCGCGCTCGCCATCGGCGCGATGGCGCTGGTGGTGCTCGCCTCCAACATCCTGGTGCAGTTCGCGATCAACGACTGGCTGACCTGGGGTGCCTTCACCTACCCAGTCGCCTACCTCGTGAGCGACCTCGTCAACCGGCGCTTCGGCCCCGGCATGGCGCGCCGCGTGGCCTGGATCGGCTTCGCGGTGGCGGTGGTGGTGTCGCTGCTGCTCGCGCCGGCGCGCATCGCGCTGGCCTCGGGCAGCGCCTTCATCGCCTCGCAGCTGCTCGACATCCGCGTCTTCGACCGCCTGCGCCGCGGCCTCTGGTGGCGCGCGCCGCTGGTGGCCACCGTGGTCGCGGCGGTGCTCGACAGCATCGTGTTCTGGGGCATCGCCTTCGCGGGCACCGACGGCCCCTGGCTCACCTGGGCGCTCGGCGACCTCGGCGTGAAGCTGGCGGTCGGCGTGTTCATGCTGCTGCCGTTCCGCCTGCTGATCGGCCGCCAGGCGATGCGCCCGGCCCTGCGCTGACCGAACAACCCGGGATCCATTCCATGCAGGACGACGACCGCTTCCATTTCTACGAACCCGCGCGGGGCCACGGCCTGCCGCACGATCCGTTCAACGCGATCGTCGGCCCGCGGCCCATCGGCTGGATCTCCTCGCACGATGCGCAGGGCGTGCTCAACCTCGCGCCCTACAGCTTCTTCAACGGCTTCAACTACACGCCGCCGATCGTCGGCTTCGCGAGCATCACGGCCAAGGACAGCCTGCGCAACATCCGCGAGACCGGCGAGTTCGGCTGGAACCTCGCGACGCGCCCGCTGGCCGAGCCGATGAACCAGAGCTGCGCCGCGGTGCCGCCCGAGGTCGACGAGTTCGCGCTCGCCGGGCTCACGCCCGCGCCCTCGCGCCGCATCGCGGTGCCGCGCGTGGCCGAGAGCCCGGTGTCCTTCGAATGCCGGCTGACGCAGATCGTGCAGCTGCAGGCCGCCGACGGCCGCGCCATCGAGACCTGGCTGGTGCTCGGCGAAGTGGTGGGCGTGCACATCGCGCGCCACCTGCTGCGCGAAGGCATCTACGACACCGCCGCGGCGCAGCCGATCCTGCGCGGCGGCGGCCCGGCGGACTATTTCGAGATCCGGCACGACAATCTGTTCAAGATGTTCCGGCCCCGCTGACGCGCACCGCGCGCCGCCCACCGACTTCCAACCCCTAATTCCGACTTCGCGCCCCGCGCCGAATCCCGAGCAATGACCGACGCCCCCACCACCGCCCCGAAGACGAATTCGCGCAACAAGCCGCGCGGCCCCCGCCCGGACCTGGCTTCCCAGCTGCAGCAACTGCGCGGCGGTGCCGACGCCGCGCAGGAGCCCGGCGCCGAAGCCGCGCCCGCGGCCGGTGCCCGCCCCGAAGGCCAGGCGCAGCGCGACAACAACTCGCGCCGCAAGCCCCAGCGGCCGCAGCGCGGCCAGGGCCCGCGCGGCCCGCAGGGCGCCGCGCCGCAACGCCAGCCGCAGGCCCAGGCGCAGCAGCAGCAACCCGCGCGCCCGCAGCGCAAGGCCAGCCCGGTGCTCGAGCGCCTGTTCGAGCTCTACCCGCAGCTGTTCGGCGCGCGCTTCGTGCCGCTGAAGCTCGGCGTCTACGAGGACCTGCTCGCGCGCCATCCCGAGGACTTCAAGACCGAGGACCTCAAGGTCGCGATGGGCCAGCATGCGCGCTCCACGCGCTACCTCGAGAGCGTGGCCGCCGGCCATCCGCGCCACGACCTCGACGGCAACGCGCTCGACCCGGTCGCGCCCGAGCACGTGCACCACGCCATCCTCGAGCTGCACCGCCGCCGCTCGCAGCGCACCGAGGAGGACCTGCGCCCGCAGCTGGTCACGCGCATCGCGCGCGCGATCGAGAACTCGGGCCTGGACCGCGAGGCCTATGCCGTGCTCGTGCGCTCGCGCGACGAGAAGGCCAATGCCGTGGTCGACGAGGCGCTGGCCGAACTGGCGGCGCAGGCCGCCAAGCGCGAGGCCCTGCTGCGTGCCTTCGAGGCCAGCGGCCGCGGCGAGCAGGAGTTCGCCGACATGTACGGCATGAAGCCCGGCGAGGTGACGCGCACGCTGCAGCGCGCGCGCAAGGAGCGCGAGTCGCCCGTGGCGGCGCCGGCACCGGTGGTCGCGGCGGAAGCCGAAACCGTGGCGGCACCGGAAGCCACGCCCGACGCGACGGCACCCGCTTCCGAAGCCGCGCCGTCGGCGGACTGAGCGCCCGGCTTCGGGTGCATGGGCGTGGAAGTCCCGCGCCCAAAAAAAAGCCGCCACCCGAAGGTGGCGGCTCGCTGTCCCGATGCGCGTGCTCAGCGCGCGTTCTGCAGCGCGGCGATGCGCTCCTCGATCGGCGGGTGGGTGGCGAACAGCTTGCCCATGGCGCCGGTGATGCCCATGGCCTCGACCGCCTTCGGCAGTTCGCCGGCCGGCAGGCCGCCCAGGCGCGCGAGCGCGTTGACCATCGGCTGGCGGTTGCCCATCAGCGCGGCGGCGCCGGCGTCGGCGCGGAACTCGCGCTGGCGCGAGAACCAGGCCACCACGATCGCGGCGGCGAAACCCAGCACGATGTCGAGCACGATGGTGCTCACGTAGTAGCCGATGCCGGGGCCCGAGGAACGGTCGTCGCCGCGGCGCAGGAAGCTGTCGACCGCGTAGCCGATCACGCGCGAGAGGAACACGACGAAGGTGTTCATCACGCCCTGGATCAGCGTCATCGTGACCATGTCGCCGTTGGCGATGTGGGCCACCTCGTGGCCGATCACGGCCTCGACCTCCTCGCGCGTCATGTTCTGCAGCAGGCCGGTGGACACCGCCACCAGCGAGGAGTTCTTGAACGCGCCGGTCGCGAAGGCATTGGGCTCGCCCTCGAAGATGCCGACCTCGGGCATGCCGATGCCGGCCTTGTCGGCGAACTTGCGCACCGTGCCGACGATCCAGGCCTCGTCGGGCGACTGGGGGTTGTCGATCATGCGCAGGCCGGCGGTCCACTTGGCCATCGGCTTGCTGATCAGCAGCGAGATGATCGCGCCGCCGAAGCCCATGATCAGCGCGAAGCCGAGCAGGGCCGTGAGGTTCAGCCCGTTGGCCGTGAGGAAGCGATTGACGCCGAGCAGGCTGGCGACCACGCCGAGCACCGCGACGACCATCACATTGGTCAGGACGAACAGAAGGATACGTTTCAAGTTGAATTCTCCGTGGGGGAACGCTGCCGACCAGATGAGGGCCTTGCGGCCCGCTTCAAGCCGTTCCTGCCGCGTCCGCCTCCCTGCCTGGGTTGTTGTTCGTTCTGGAAGAAGGCGTCGCGCGCGGCCGTGCGGCGGCAGGCGGGTAGACAGATGATAGGAGCAAAAGTTCTAGCCACCCGCTATCCGGGCCCCGCCGCGGGGGATTCGGCGGCGCTCCGCGCGGGGCGGAAGACCTGGGCATCGGCATAGAAATCGGGCGCCTCGTTGCCGGCCCACCAGCCCGGCACGCCGAGCACCGGCAGCGGCACGAAGGGCTTGGTGGCGAGCCAGGCGGGGTCGAGGCGACGCGCGAGCGCCTCATCGTCCAGTCCATCGACGCCTTGGGTCAGCAGCACGTGCGCCGTGGCGGCCTTGCGCGGCAGCACCAGCTTCTCGAGCAGCGCATGGCCGAACACGCGCAGCCGCGCCTGCGTCCACAGCCCGCGCCGCGCGACGAACAGCGCCGGCCAGTCGCGCGCGGCCAGCGCGCGCCACAGTTCGGGCGGCGCCTCGAGCAGCGCGCCGTTCTCGTCGAACAGCGTGAGCGCGTCGCGCAGCGGCCCGCGCGTGGCGCCGACGCCGGCGCGTTCGATCTCCGTGGCCTGCAGTTCGTTGAGACGGCGCTTGGCCCGCGGAAAGGCGCGCCACACGAGGCCGTTGAAGAAGTCATGCAGGTTGTCGCGCGTGGGCACGGTGCCGGTCTCGAAGACGTGGGCCTCGTAGGCCCGGCCCGCGGGCAGCGCGTGCTGCGGCACGAAGGTCGGCGGCTCCGCGCCCCGAAGCGCCTGCGCCACCGGCAGGCCTCGTGCGACCGCGCCGGCCGCCGCCTCGCCCTGCGCGCGGTAGGGCGCGAGCCAGGGCCGGGTCCAGTCGATCGCGGCCGTGCCCGCCATCGCCGGCAGGATCAGGCGGCGTCCGCGCCCGTCCAGCGGATGCGGTCGGGATGCTGCGTGAGCTTGAACTCGGCCGTGAGCTTGTCGAACAGCTTGAGCGAGCTGCCGTTCTTGCCGAGCAGGCCCGCCGCGCGCAGCGCCTTCGCCACCTCGTTGAGCGGCACGTCGGTGCCGGCGCGCAGCGCGGGCGCGGCACGCAGCACGAATTCGGCGGCCTCGGAGGTCTCGGGCGCGCGCGCCGGTGCGGGCGCGGGCGGCACCGGCACGGCGGCCGCGACCGCGGGCGCCGCGGCCTTCGCCACCTTCTTGGCGGCGGTCTTCCTCGCGGTCTTGGCCGCGGCCTTCTTCGCCGGCGCCTTCTTGGCCGGCGCCGTCTTCGCGGCGGCCTTCTTCGCCGCCGTCTTCTTCGCGGGCACGGTGCGCGCGGCCGGCGCCACGCCGTGGTGCGCGAGGTCGATGAAGCTGTCGTAGATGCCGACCGTTTCCTCGCCCGTCTTGCCCTGCTGGCCGATCCCGCAGACGCGGCAGCCCTTCTCGCGCAGCCGGATCACCAGCGGCGCGAAGTCGGAGTCGGAGGACACCAGCACCACCACGTCGGGCCGCTCGGCGATCGCGAGGTCGATCGCGTCGACCGACAGCGCGATGTCGGTGCTGTTCTTGCCGGCCGAGAGATTGACCATCGGCCGCACCGACAGCCGCTTGAACAGCGCCTGCCGGTTCACGGCCATCTCGGCATTGCAGTAGGCGCGGCGCACGTGGATGGCGCCGTGCTCGTCCATCGTGCGCTGCACGGCCTGCTCGATCACATCGGCCGAGACGTTGTCGGCATCGATCAGCAGCATCACGCGAAGATTGGGAGTCATGAGAGATTTGAATGGTTGGATCTAGGGCCGGGGCAATCGCCCCATGGCGGCCGGGCAACACTCAGCCGCGGTATCTGACCGTGTTCGGCTGGTGCTCTGGCTTCAATTCGAACTGCGCAGGATGGCGCCGGAACAGCAGGATAGGTTTTGCATTGGGCGCGAGCACGCCGCCGTCGCGCAGCCTCTGGGCGATCTGGCTCAGGTGCAGGGGCTTCTTGTCCTTGAGCTCGGGCAGGATCGACAGGATCTTTTTGATCGAAGGTCCGGACACCGGCGTCGCGGCGACCTTCGGAGGGTTCGCCGCCTTGGCCGCCGGCATCGGGCTCGCAACGGAGGGCTCGGGCATCTGCACCACCGACTCTTGCGCAATCGATGGCTGGGGAGGCTGCGGTAGCGGTGCTGCCGAGGTGGCGTCGCCCTGCGCCTCCACCACGTCCAGCAGCACGACGTCGTCGTAGAAGCTGTCCGGGTTCGCGAATATCTTGTTGGCCAGGCTGTAGCAGAGAACCTTGCAACCCTTCTCCCGCAACCAGATGGCAAGCGGCACGAAATCCGCGTCGCCCGAGCAGATGGCGACGATATCGATGTCGTTGGTGCACACCGCCTCCACCGCGTCGATGACCAGCGCGCTGTCCGTCGTGGTCTTGTCGACGATGAGGTTCGCCACCGGCCGGACACCATGCCTCCAGAGAACGGCATGAATGCTCTTGAGGCTCTCGGGCCGCCCATAGGCGCGCCTGTAGGTGATGCGATCGGCCAGCGACCGCAACGCCAGCAGGACATGATCGAGCGCGGTGGGATCGTTCAGATTGTCGGCATCGATGAACACGGCCAGGTTCTTGGCCGCGGTGTTCGTCGGCGCGCCGACAACGGCCATTACACGAGTTTCCAGCCCACCGTCTCGCCGCCACGCAGCGGCTTGAGCGTGGCGTCGCCGTAGGGCACGGTCTCGGGCACGGTCCAGCTCTCGCGCTTGAGCGTGACGGTGTCGGCATGGCGCGGCAGGCCGTAGAAGTCGGGGCCGTGGAAGCTCGCGAAGCCCTCGAGCTTGTCGAGCGCGTTGGCGTTGTCGAAGGCCTCGGCATAGAGCTCGATGGCGGTCAGCGCGGTGTAGCAGCCGGCGCAGCCCAGGGCGTGTTCCTTCAGGTGCGCGGGATGCGGCGCGCTGTCGGTGCCGAGGAAGAAGCGGTCGCTGCCGCTGGTGGCGGCCTCGACCAGCGCCACGCGATGCGTCTCGCGCTTGAGCACCGGCAGGCAGTAATAGTGCGGGCGGATGCCGCCGGTGAAGATGGCGTTGCGGTTGTACAGCAGGTGGTGCGCGGTGATGGTGGCGGCCGTGAAGCGGTCGGCGTCGCGCACGTAGTGGGCGCCCTCCTTCGTGGTCAGGTGCTCGAACACCACCTTGAGCTCGGGGAAGTCGCGGCGCAGCGGGATCATCACGCGGTCGACGAACACGGCCTCGCGGTCGAACAGGTCGATCGCGGGATCGGTGACCTCGCCGTGCACCAGCAGCAAGAGGCCGTGCTTCTGCATCGCCTCGAGCGTCTTGTAGGTCTTGCGGATGTCGGTCACGCCGGCATCGCTGTTGGTGGTGGCGCCGGCCGGGTAGAGCTTGAGCGCGCGCACGCCGGCCTCGGCCGCCAGCGCGATCTCCTCGGGCGGCAGCTTGTCGGTCAGGTAGAGCGACATCACGGGCTCGAAGGCGCTGCCCTCGGGCACGGCGGCGCGGATGCGGTCGCGGTAGGCCACGGCCTGGGCGGCGGTGGTCACGGGCGGACGCAGGTTCGGCATGATCAGCGCGCGGCCGAACTGGCGCGCGCTGTGGGGCACGACGGCTTCGAGGGCGGCGCCATCGCGCACGTGCAGGTGCCAGTCGTCGGGGCGGGTGATCGTGAGGGTGTCAGTCATGGCGCGGCGATTGTCGCACCCGCCCCCACGGCGGCCGCCGGGCATGACTTTGGGCACTTACGGCGACGCGGGGCTGCCGCCTAGGATGCGGCGATGAGCCGCTCGGTCCGCGAAACCGGGACGGAGGAACCACCTCGCGGGGAGAGACAGGCCGATGAACGACACGACGCCGGGACCGCTGGCGCAGGACGGCACGCTCGCGCTGCGCGTGCTGCGCGAGCACCTGGCCTCGGTCTATGCCGGCCACACCACGGCGATCGCGGCGCACGGCGTCTTCGCGCTCGCGATCGGCGTGTTCGGCTACTTCAACGTGCTGCCCGGGCACCGCACGCTGGTGCTGGGCATCGTCACGACCATCGTGCTGATGGACCTGTACGTGCTGCTGTCGAAGCGCTGGACGCCCGCGGTGCCGCTGGCCGACAGCCCACGCTGGGCGCGCCGCTACACCATCCACGTCACGCTGGTCAGCGCGATGACGGCGCCGTGCAGCCTGTTCCTGGTGGCGCTGCAGAGCCCCGCGATGACCACCTTCGTGACGGTCGTGATCATGGGTAGCTGGACCCGCGCGGTGCAGGCGCGCTGGCCGCTCAAGGGCGCGATGTTCGGCTACGGCATCCCGATGATGAGCGGGCTGATCGTCGCGCTGGCCTGGTACGGCAGCATGCTGAACTGGTTCCTCGCCGGTTTCGCGCTGCTCAACCTTGTGCTCACGCTGCGCGAGGGCGTGAAGCAGAACGAGCGCCTGACGGCCTCGCTGATGCTGCAGTTCGAGAACGAGGTGCTGGCCGCCCAGCTGCGCGAGCAGGTCGCGGCCACCGAGCGCGCGAGCGCCGAGAAGACCCGCTTCCTGGCCGCCGCCAGCCACGACCTGCGCCAGCCCATGCATGCGATCGCGCTGTTCGGCGCGGCGCTGGGCAGCACGCTGCGCCGGCGGCCCGAGATCCAGAACGTGGAGCGGCTGATGCGCGCGGTCGATGCGCTGGGCGCCTCGCTCGACACCATGCTCGACATCTCGCGCCTCGACGCGGGCGTGGTCCAGGCGGCGCCGCGCGCGCTGTCGCTCGATGCCCTGCTGATCCCGCTGCACCACACCTTCTCGGCGCAGGCCGAGCGCAAGCGGCTGCAGTTGCGCGTGCGCGCCAGCGGCCTGTGGATCCACAGCGATCCGCAGCTGCTCTACCGCATGCTGTCGAACCTGGTCGACAACGCGCTCAAGTACACGACGCAAGGCGGCGTCACGGTGATCGCGCGCCCGCGCGGCGACCAGGCGTGGATCGAGGTACGCGACACCGGCATCGGCATCGCGCCCGAGCAGCGCGACCGCATCTTCGAAGAGTTCTACCAGGTCGACAACCTCGGTCGCGACCGCTCGCGCGGCCTGGGCATCGGCCTGTCGATCGTGCAGCGGCTCTCGCGCCTGCTCGGCCACCGCATCGAGCTGCGCTCGCACATCGGGCGCGGCACGCGCTTTCGGGTCGTGCTGCCGCTGGCCGAAGCCTCGGAAGCCTCGGCGGGCGCCTTCAGTCCGCTCGACCTCGAGCTGCCGGTGCGCCAGCGCTTCGAGGTGCCGGCGCTGCGCGGCCGCGTGCTGCTGATCGACGACGAGGAGGAGATCCGCAAGGCCATGACCGAGCTCATGAGCGCCTATGGCATCGAGGTCGCGGCGGTGGCGGACGAGGCCGAGGCGGTGGCCCTGCTGACCGGGCCCGGCGCGCAGGAGCCGCCGGTCGCGCTGCTGCTGTGCGACTACCGGCTGTCGAGCGGCGTCGACGGGCTCGAGCTCGGCCTGCGCCTGCGCGAGCGCTTCCGGCTCGACGCGCCGATGCTGCTGATCACCGGCGAGACCGCGCCCGAGCGGCTGCAGCGCGTGCGCGCCTCGGGCGTTCCGGTGCTGTTCAAGCCCGTGACCGCGGCCATGCTGATGCAGGCCATGGCCGAGCTGGTGCCGGCCGAACGTCGCACCGAAGCGCCGGACGCCTGAGGCCGGCGGGCTTCAGGCCACGGGCGCCGTGTCGCGTGCGCGGGCCAGCTCCTCGCGCCAGCGCGCATGGGCCGCCTCGCGTTCCTCGTCGGGCAGCCGCAGCAGCGCCGACGGATGCAGCGTCACGAACACCGGCCGCCCGTCCGCGCGCTCGTGCAGCCAGACGCCGCGCTCGGCCTGCACCGCCACCGGCCGGCCCAGCAGCGCGCGCGCCGCCGTGGCGCCGAGCGCGACCAGCGACTGCGGCCGCACCAGCGCGATCTCGGCATCGAGCCAATGGGCACAGGCCTCGGCCTCGCGCTGCCCCGGCGTCTTGTGGATGCGCCGCTTGCCGCGCAGCTCGTACTTGAAGTGCTTCACGGCATTGGCGAGGTAGACGCCCTCGCGCGCCCAGCCGAGCTGCGCCATCGCGCGCTCGAGCAACTGGCCGGCCGGGCCGACGAAGGGCCGGCCCGCGAGGTCCTCCTGGTCGCCGGGCTGCTCGCCGACCAGCATGTGGCGCGGCGCGAGCGGCCCTTCGCCGCACACGGCCTGGGTGGCCTGCGCGCCGATCGGGCAGGCGCGGCAGGCATGGGCGGCCGCGCGCAGTTCGCCGAGGTCGGCCGGCGCCGCGCCCTCGGCCGGCCGCGCGTGCAGCGCCACCGGCGCGCGGATGCGCCGCGCGGGCGTGGCCGGTGCCTCGATCATCGACTGGCTGCGCGCGTCGGCCGCGTCGGCCAGCGGCTGGATCAGCGCGGCCTCGGGCAGGTTGTGCCAGTAGCGGCGCGGCATCTCGCGCTGCATGGTCGCGAACTTGAGCCGCGCGGGATTGAAGATGTGGGCGTAATAGGTGAGCCAGAGTTGCTCGCCCGCATCGGGCGGCGGCTTCTCGCGGCGGTCGGCGCCCGCGCGGAACGACAGCGCATGGCCATCCCATTCGACGCAGCGCTCGGGCGTGAGGATGGCCCAGCGCATCTGCGCGAAGCGGCGCGCGAAGAAGTCGGCATTGGCCTCGACGATGCGGTGCTCGGGCTCGAACCATGCGACATGGCGCTCGAGCCCGTCGTCGTCCGTCACCTGCGTGAAGCGCACGAAGGCGCGCATCTTGTGGATGTCGCGGTGCACGGCCTTGGCCATGCGCTGGGCCCGCATCATGTCGGCGTCGAGCGGATCGTGGCGCAGCGCGGGTTCGTGCGCGAGGCGCCAGAGCAGGCGGTAGAGCAGCGCGAAGCGCTGGGGATCGCGGTGCAGGATCACGTCGGCGCACAGCGCGACGAAGGCCGCCGGCACGGGCTGCAACGCCGCGGTCGATGGCGCGATCGCTTGCTCGGGCACATCGCCGAACAGGCCTTCCCCGCCATCGGGCCGCGCCACGCCCCACTCGACTCGTTCAGGCGGCACGCCATCGGCCAGCAGTTGCCGCGCGCGGCGCCGGAAACCGTCGAGGTCGACCGCGTCGTCGAGCCGCACCTGCATCGCGATGGCGCTCAGAACAGCGAGACCTGCTGCGCCGGCTCGGCGCGCGCGGAAGCCGCCATCGCCCCGGCCGCGGGCCGGTGCCCGTCGGCCACCACGAAGGGCAGCACCTTGCGCGCGGGCACGTGCAGCCGCCGCAGGTCGTCGGCGCGCACGCGGCGCACCCGCCGGGCCTGCAGCAGCCGATCGACCGCCTTCACGCCCAGGCCCGGCACGCGCAGCAGCAATTCGCGCGGCGCATGGTTGAGGTCGACCGGGAAGCGCTCCGCATGCGCGAGCGCCCAGGCCATCTTGGGATCGACGTCGAGCCGCAGCAGGCCGTCGCGCTCGGCCACGATCTCGCCGTGCTCGAAGCCGTAGAAGCGCATCAGCCAGTCGGCCTGGTAGAGCCGGTGCTCGCGCATCAGCGGCGGCGCGGCCAGCGGCAGCGCGCGCGCCGCGTCGGGGATCGGGCTGAAGGCCGAGTAGTAGACGCGGCGCAGCCGGTAGGCGCCGTAGAGCGTGGCGCTGGTCGCGAGGATGGCGCGGTCGTCGGTGGCGTCGGCGCCCACGATCATCTGCGTGCTCTGGCCCGCGGGCGCGAACGGCGGCGGCTTGGCGGCCACGGGCGCCGCGCCCGGCAGCGCGCGGATCGGCACCACGCGGCGCGCCTCCTCGCGCGTGTCGTCGATCTGCAAACGCAGCCGCGCCATCGAGCGGCGGATCGCGCTCTCGTCCTTCTCGGGCGCCAGCGCCTGCAGGCCCTCGGTTGTCGGCATCTCGACGTTGATGCTGAGCCGGTCGGCATAGCGGCCGGCGCGCGCGATCAGCTCGTCGCTGGCATCGGGAATGGTCTTGAGGTGGATGTAGCCGCGGAAGTCGTGGTCCTCGCGCAGCGAGCGCGCGACCTCGACCACCTGCTCCATCGTGTGGTCGGGCGACTTGATGATGCCGCTCGAGAGGAACAGCCCCTCGATGCAGTTGCGGCGGTAGAAGTCGAGCGTGAGCTGCACCACCTCCTCGGCGCGAAAACGCGCGCGCGGCACATTGCTCGAGGCGCGGTTCACGCAATAGAGGCAGTCGTACTGGCAGTGGTTGGTCAGCAGCACCTTGAGCAGCGAGATGCAGCGGCCGTCGGGCGCATAGCTGTGGCAGATGCCCATGCCCTCGGTCGAGCCGATGCCGCGCCCGCCCACCGAGTCGCGCGGCTGCGAGCCGCTCGACGCGCACGAGGCGTCGTACTTGGCGGCATCGGCCAGGATGGCGAGCTTGTGCTGGAGGTCCATGAGATGGGCAGGCGGGCGGAAAAACACTGTACGTTTATACAGATATTAACCGTCCCGTCGCCCAGATGGCCCTGCGGCCATGCGCGCGGGTCGGGCATTGCCCGCCGCGCCTTTTCAGTCGATGTAGCGCAGCCCCGCCGCCGCCAGCGCCGGCCGCATGTCGTACATGTCGAGCCCGAGCACGCCGCTCGCGAGCTTCTCGCGCTTCGACGTCTCCAGCGCCTCGCGCTGGCGCGCCTTCTCGAGCGTGGCCGCGGCCATCGCGCGCGGCACGCAGACCACGCCGTCGTCGTCGGCCACGATCGCGTCGCCGGGCTGCACCGACATGCCGGCGCAGACCACCGGGATGTTGACCGAGCCCAGCGTGGCCTTCACGCAGCCCTTGCTGCTGATGGCCTTGCTCCAGACCGGAAAGCCCATCTGCTGCAGCGTGCGCACGTCGCGCACGCCGCCGTCGATCACCAGCGCGCGCGCGCCGCGGGCCTGAAAGCTGGTGGCCAGCAGGTCGCCGAAGAAGCCGTCGCTGCTCGGCGCGGTGACGGCCGCCACCACGATGTCGCCGGGGCGGATCTGCTCGGCCGCGACATGCAGCATCCAGTTGTCGCCCGGATGCAGCAGCACGGTGACGGCGCTGCCGCTGACCTGCGCGCCCGGATAGATCGGCCGCATGTACGGCGCGAACAGGCCGACCCGGCCCATGGCCTCGTGCACCGTGGCCGAGCCCAGGGCCGCGAGGGCATCGACGACCTGCGCGTCGGCGCGTTCGATGTGGCGATGGACGACGCCGAGTTCATGCATGACGGGCTCCTTGCGTGGCATGTGATTGAGGATCGAACAGCCGGCCGCGCGCGTTCAGCCGCGCATCGAGCCGCGGAAAGACACGGCGCGCATTGCCTTCGTAGACCTGCGCGCGCTGGTCGGCGCTCAGCGCGGCGGCCTCGATGTAGCGCCGCGTGTCGTCGTAGAAGTGGCCGGTCTCGGGATCGATGCCGCGCACGGCGCCGATCATCTCGGAGGCGAACAGGATGTTCTCGGCCGGGATCACGCGCGCGAGCAGGTCGATGCCCGGCTGGTGGTAGACGCAGGTGTCGAAGAACAGGTTCTTCAGCAGGTGCTGCGCGAGCGGCGGCTTCTTCATCTCCTGCGCCAGGCCACGAAAGCGCCCCCAGTGGTAGGGCGCGGCGCCGCCGCCGTGCGGGATCACGAAGCGCAAGGTGGGGAAATCCGCGAACAGATCGCCCTGGATGCACTGCATCACGGCCGTGGTGTCGGCATTGAGGTAGTGCGCGCCCGTGGTGTGGAAGCAGGCGTTGCAGCTGGTGCTCACGTGGATCATGGCCGGCACGTCGAGCTCGACCATCTTCTCGTAGAGCGGATACCAGTGGCGGTCGGTCAGCGGCGGGCTGTTCCAGAAGCCGCCCGAGGGATCGGGGTTGAGGTTGACGCCGACGAAGCCGTAGTCGCGCACGCAGCGCTCGAGCTCGGCGATGCACGAGGCGACCGGCACGCCCGGCGACTGCGGCAGCATGGCCGCGCCCGCGAAGCGCTCGGGGAACATCGCGCTCACGCGGTGGCACAGCTCGTTGCAGATCGCTGCCCAGGTCGAGGACACGGCGAAGTCGCCGACGTGGTGGGCCATGAAGCTCGCGCGCGGGCTGAAGACGGTGAGGTCGATGCCGCGCTGGTCCATCAGCCGCAGCTGGTTGCCCTCGATGGACTCGCGCAGCTCGTCGTCGCCGATGCGCAGCTCGGACGCGGCCGGCGCGGGCTGCCCCGCGCCGAAGGCCTCGACCTGGCGCCGGCGCCAGGCCTCGAGCGCGGCCGGCGCGGTGGTGTAGTGGCCGTGGCAGTCGATGATCATGAGGTCGACGCCGTGCTCAGTCGGCCTTGATGTCGGCCGCGCGGATCACCTGTTCCCACTTGGCCGATTCGCTCTTGAGGAAGGCCGCGGCCTCCTGCGGGCTCGAGGGCGTGATGACCGCGCCGAGCGCGCCCAGCTTCTCGCGCGTGCCGGCATCGGCCAGCGCCTTGCGCGTCTCGGCATTGAGCTTGGCGACCACCTCGGGCGCGGTGCCGGCCGGCGCGAGCAGCGTCCACCAGACGCTGGCGTCGAAATTCGGCAGGCCGGCCTCGGCCATGGTGGGCACGTTCGGCAGCATCGGCGCGCGCTGGGCGCCGCTGACCGCCAGCGCGCGCAGCCGGCCCGACTGGATGTGCGGCAGCACCTCGAGCGGGTTCAGCAGCATGAACGAGGTGCGTCCCGCGATCAGGTCGACCAGCGCGGGCGAGCCGCCCTTGTAGGCCACGTGCAGCGCATCGAACTTGCCGACCGACGCCAGCAGCGCGCCGGCCAGGTGGCCCGAGCTGCCGTTGCCGGCCGAGCCGTAGCTCATGTCGCCGGGCTTGGCGCGCGCGGCCGCGAGCAGCTCGGGCACGCTCTTGTAGGGCGCGCTGGCCGGCACCACCAGCACCAGCGGCGCATAGCCCAGGCGCGCCACGGCGACGAAGTCGCGCAGGCCGTTGAACGACAGCTTGGGATAGAGCGTGTTGTTGGTCACCACGCCGTTGGCCGCCACCAGCAGCGAGTAGCCGTCGGGCGCCGAGCGCGCGACGTTCTCGGTGCCGATGTTGGCGTTGGCGCCGGGCCGGTTGTCCACGATCACCGGCTGGCCCATCTGCGTCGACAGCCGCTCGCCGACCACGCGGCCCACGGTGTCGACCGCGCCGCCGGCCGCGAAGGGCACGACCAGGCGGATCGGCTTGCTCGGATACGGCGCCTGCGCGAGCGCCAGCGAGGGCGCGGCGAGGCAGGCCAGGAAGAGCGCGCCAAGGCGGCGGCGCAGCGGGGCGGTGGATGTCATGAGCGAGTCTCCTGCGGATGTTCGAGCGATGGGGCCCAGTGCCCCAGGGAAGCCGCGAGCCTAGGATTCGCAACGCGGCCGCACAATGCCGTTCCACTCCGCGAAACGATGGCCTCCTCCGCACGCGCTCCCACCCGCACAGCCAAGCCCGTGCCGCGCGCCGAGGGCGTGACCGCGGTGGCGCGTTCGCTCGCCATCCTCGATGCCTTCGGCACGGCCGACGCGCAGCTCGCGCTGGCCGAGATCGCGCGCCGCACCGCGCTCGCCAAGCCCACCGCGCTGCGGCTCGCGCGCACGCTGGCCACGGCCGGCTACCTGGTGGCGCTCGAAGGCGGCGCCTGGCGCCTGGGCCCGGCGGCCGCGCGGCTGGGCGCGCGCTACCAGCGCGCCTTCGACCTGCGCAACGTGATCGAGCCGGCCCTGCAGCAACTGGCCGAGCGGACCGGCCACAGTGCCTCCTTCTTCGCGCTCGAGGAAGGCCAGCGCGTGCGCCTGCTGCGCGTGCGCGGCGCCGACGGCTTCGTGAGCCCGAGCCGCGTCGGCGAACCGTTGCCGCTCGAGCGCGGCGCGGCCGGCCAGGTGATCCTCGCGTTCTCGGGCGCACCGGGCGCCGCGCTCGACGCGATCCGCCGGCGCGGCCATCACCTGACCGTGGGCGAAGCCGACGCGGCCGCCGCGAGCGTGGCTGCGCCGGTGTTCGCCGCGCGCGGCACGGTGCTGGGCGCGCTCAGCGTGGCGGTGCCGGCCGATGCGGCCGCGGCCGGCGAGCTCGCGCGCCATGCGGCCACGCTGATGGAAGCCGCGCGCAGGCTGTCGGATGCGCTCGCGGCCACGCGTTACGAGCCGCTCGAAGGCCGTGCGCGCAACCTGTGGCATCCCTGAACTAGTCGGCCTTCACGCCCGCCGCCTTCACCACCGGCGCCCACTTCACGATCTCGCTGCGGATCGTCGCCTCGAACTCGGACGCGCTCGAGCCCACGGGCTCGACGCTGAGTTCGGCCAGGCGCTGGCGCACCTCGGGCAGCTGGATCACCTTGACGATGTCGCCCGAGAGCTTGGCCGCGATCGGTGCGGGGAGGCCGCGCGGCGCGACGAAGCCGAACAGGCTCTCGAGCGAATAGCCGGGGATGGTCTCGCCAACGGTCGGATACTCGGGATAGATGCGGCTGCGCTTGGCATTGGTCACGGCCAGCACCTTGAGCTTGCCGGCCTTCACGTGCGGCAGCGCCGAGTCGAGCAGCACGAAGCCCACCTGCACGCGGCCGCTCAGCAGGTCGTTGTACGCGGGCGCGCTGCCGTTGTAGGGGATGTGGACCATGCCGGTCTCGGCGCGCACGTTCATCATCTCGCCCGCCAGGTGGGTGGCGGTGCCGATGCCCAGCGAGGCATAGCTGACCGAGCCCGGCTTGGCGCGCGCCTTCGCGATCAGCCCGGCCACGTCGTTGGCGGGGAACGAGGGAATGGCGACCAGCGCGATCACCGGGAAGCCCAGCAGGCTAAGCGGCGTGAAGTCCTTCGTGGCGTCGTACGGCAGGTCGTTGCGCAGCGAGGGATTGATGGTGAAGGCGCTGATGACGATGCCGAAGGTGTAGCCGTCGGCCGGTGCCCGCGCGATGGCCTGGGTGCCGACGATGGTGCCGGCGCCGGGCTTGTTGTCGACGATCACGCTCTGGCGCCAGAGCTCGCCGAGCTTCTGCCCGAGCAGGCGGCCGATGACGTCGGTGGCGCCGCCCGGCGGCAGCGGGATCACCATCTTCACGGGATGCGAGGGGAAGGCGGAAGCGGGCTCCTGCGCCAGCGCGCGCAGCGGCAATGCGCCGCTCGCGGCGAGGGCGGCGCCGGCGCGCAGCAGGCCGCGGCGGGTGGCACGAGCGGCCACGGGCGGCAGGCGCGGGGGTTGTTCGGACGTCACGGTGTCTCCTTATGGGTATGGGGGGCGGGGTCGTTGGTGAGGCTCGGGCGCCGGGCGCCGTCGAGGTGCAGCCAGGGATGCAGCGCCCTGTCGCGGCGCTGGAAGGCGTCGATCTCGGCGCTGCGCGCGAGCGTGAGCTCGAGGTCGTCGAGGCCGCGCAGCAGCCCCTCGCGGCGCCGCGGCGGCAAGACGAAGGGCAGCGTCGGCAGGCCCTCGCGCCGCACGGTGCAGGCCTGCAGGTCGACCGTGAGCACGGCATCGGCGCCCTCGGCCACGGCGCGCGCGAGCACCTCCACCTGCGCGCGCGGCAGGCGCACCGGCAGCAGGCCGTTCTGGAAGCAGTTGCCCTGGAAGATGTCGCCGAAGCTCGGCGCGACGATGCAGCGGATGCCCAGCGCCATCAGCGCCCACACCGCGCCTTCGCGCGAACTGCCGCAGCCGAAGTTGTCGCCCGCCAGCAGGATGCCGGCGCCGCGGTAGCGCGGCTGGTTCAGCACGCAGGCCGGGTCCTCGCTGCCGTCGGCGCGAAAGCGCAGCGCGGCCAGCGCATGGGGGCCGAGCTCCTCGCGCGGCACGCCGCCGAACAGCGGCTCGACGCGCACGATCAGGTCGGTGTCGATGTTGTCGCGCCACAGCGGCGCGGCGATGGCGGTGAGCACGCCGAACGGGGTCATGGCCGGGCCTCCATGGCGCGCGGATCGACCAGGCAGCCCGCGATGGCCGCGGCGGCCGCGAGCTGCGGGCTCGCGAGATGGGTGCGCGCACCCGGCCCCTGGCGGCCGACGAAGTTGCGGTTCGAGGTCGACACCACGCGCAGGCCCGGCGGCACGGCCTCGCCGTTGGCCGCCACGCACAGCGAGCAGCCCGACTCGCGCCATTCGAAGCCGGCGTCGAGGAACACCTGCGCCAGCCCTTCGGCCTCGGCCTCGCGCTTGACCAGCTCCGAGCCCGGCACGATCCAGGCGCGCACGCCGCTCGCCACGCGCCGGCCGCGCACGGTCTCGGCCGCGAGCCGCAGGTCGGAGATGCGCGCATTGGTGCACGAGCCGATGAACACCCAGTCCACCGGCGTGCCCGCGATCGCATCGCCGGCGCGCAGGCCCATGTAGTCGAGCGCGGCCTGCCACGCGGCGCGCTGCGCCGGATCGCTGGCGGCGGCCGGGTCGGGAATGCGCGCGTCGATGCCGATGGTGTCCTGCGGGCTCGTGCCCCAGGTGACCTGCGGCACGACCTCCGACACGTCGATGCGCACCTCGCGGTCGAACACCGCATCGTCGTCGCTGCGCAAGGTGGCCCAGTGCGCCGCGGCCTGGTCCCACTGCGCACCGCTGGGCGCGAACGGCCGGCCGCGCACATAGGCCAGCGTGCGCGCGTCGGGTGCGACGATGCCGAAGCGCCCGCCCATCTCCACCGACAGGTTGCACACCGTCATGCGCGCCTCGATGTCGAGCGCGTCGATGGCCGCTCCCGCGTACTCGACCGCGCAGCCCGAGGCGCCGGTCGCGCCGAGCCGGCCGATGGCATGCAGGATCAGGTCCTTCGCGCTGGTGCCCGCGGGCAGCGTGCCCTCGAAGCGGATGCGCATCTGGCGCGGGCGCTGCAGCACGATGGTCTGGGTCGCGGCCACGTGCTGGAACTCGGTGGCGCCGATGCCGAAGGCCAGCGCGCCGAGCGCGCCGTGGGTGCAGGTGTGGCTGTCGCTGCAGACCACCGAGGCGCCCGGCAGCGTGAGCCCGAGCTCGGGCCCGACCACGTGCACGATGCCCTGCCCCGGCTGGCCGACGTCGAACAGGCGGATGCCCTGCAGCCGCGTCTCGTGGCGCAGGTCGGCCAGGTAGCGGATGGCGTTGGGCGTGTGGCCCTCGCGGCCCGGCGCGGTCGACACCGTGTGGTCGGGCATCGCGAAGGTCAGCTCGGGATGGCGCACCGGCAGCCCGCGCCGGCGCAGCGCCGCGAGCGCCTTGCTGCCGGGATCGCTGACCAGGTGGCGGTCGACATGCAGCAGCGAGAAGCCGCCGCCCAGGTCGGACACCACGTGGGCGTCCCATATCTTCTCGAAGAGCGTGCGGCCGGGCATGCGGGGTCTGTCGGCGTGAGCCGTCGTGGAGCGTTGTTGGTCCTATTGTATTGATATCAATACTTTTAGCCAACGCCCCGGCCCGCCCCCGTCATCGACCGCTAAGATTTGCCCATGGACCTCAACAGGCAGCCCGGCGTGGCACTGCATCACCAGATCTCGACCCTGATCGAGGACATGGTCGCCAGCGGGCGGCTGCGCGACGGCGACCAGCTCCCCACCGAGGAAGAGCTGCGCGCGCAGTACGGCGTCTCGCGCGTCACGGTGCGGCGCGCGCTGCAGTCGCTGGAGGAACGCGGCCTGCTCAAGCGCCAGCGCGGCCGCGGCACCTACGTGTCGGCGCCGTTGCGCTCGGCACCGCTGCCGATGCCGATGGAGTCCTTCCTCGCGACCATGGCCGAGCGCCGCTCGCGCAGCAAGCCGTCGGTCAAGGAGTTCGGCTTCGTGCCCGCGCCCGCCGACGTGGCCACCGCGCTGCGGCTCGAGGAAGGCACGCCGGTGCTCCAGGTGGTGCGGCTGCGCAGCACCGGGCGGCTGCCGATCCTGCACAGCATCGTCCACCTCATCGAGGATGTGGGCCGGCGCTTCGTGCGGGCCGATTTCTCGCGGCTGTCGTTGACCGAGCTGCTGCAGGGCCAGGGCATCCGCTACGGCCGCATCGAGATGCTCACGCGCGCCACGCTGGCCGACGCGCCGCTGGCCGCGCTGCTCGGCGTGCCGATGGCCTCGGCGCTGGTCGACGTGCTGCGCATCGGCCACGACGAGGCCGACCGGCCCTTCGAGTTCCAGCGCCTGCGCGGCCCCTCGGACCGCTTCCACTCGCACGTCACGATCCGGGGCTGACCTCGCGCACGCGCTCCAGCGTGTAGTCGATGAAGGTGCGGATCGCGCGCGTGTGCTGGCGGTTCGGCATGTAGAGCATGAACATCTGGGTGCCGAAGATCGACAGCCGCCAGTCGTCGAGCGTGGTCAGCACCTCGCCGCGGCGCACGTCCTCGGCCACCACGTAGTCGGGCACCAGGCCGATGCCCAGGCCCGCGAGGATGGCCTGGCGCAGGAACAGGAAGTTCTCCGAGATCAGGGTCGGCTCGAGCACCACCTCGCGCCGGATCTCGCCCTGGTAGGCCGACACGCGCAGCTGCCGCCCGATGACCGCGGCCGTGACCACCGGCGCGCCGTGCAGCCCGTCGAGCTGCACCGGCAGCGGATGCTGCGCCGCGTAGTCGCGCGAGGCGCAGGCCACGTAGCGCACCGGGCCCATCGCGCGCGCCACCAGGTTCTGCGGCGGCTCGGGGATCACGCGGATCGCGATGTCGACCTCGTCGCGCAGCAGGTCCTCGATGCGGTTCTCGAACACCACGTCGAGCACGATGCCCGGGTAGCGGCGCTTGAAGTCGATCAGCCAGTCGGCCATGACCAGCTGCCCGTAGCCGCTGGGCACGCTCAGCCGCACCTGCCCCTGCAGCCCCTCGCCCAGCGTGGTGACCGATTCGCGCGCCGCGCGCAGCTCGCCCTGGATCGCGACGCCGTGCTGGTACAGGCGCAGGCCGATCTCGGTCGGCTCGGCGCGCCGGGTGGTGCGCCGCACCAGCTGCGCGCCGACCGAGCGCTCGAGCTGGTTCAGGTGGTAGCTGACGTTGGCCCGGGTCATCTTGAGCCGGCGCGCGGCCGCGCTCAGGTTGCCGGCATCGATGATTTCGACCAGCAGGGTCAGCGATTGGAGGTCCATGACCGGATTTTGTCAAAAATCCTTTGACAGTCTGTCAACCGACTATGCAATTGTCAAAACCGGGATGGGTGCAAAGAATGCGGGGTTCACCCCAGGACCCTCGCCGCCCGCGGAAGGGGGTTCGACCTCCCCAGAGCCTCGCGCCGCTCCGGCGCGTCACCGAGACAAGCGACACGCACATGGCCACCCCGACCTCCAGCCCCTCCACGTCCTCCGGTCCCGTCGCCTTCGAGCGCCAGGGCGACGTCTTCGTCGTGACCATCGACAACCCGCCCGTCAACGCCCTGGGCGTGGACGTGCGCCGCGGCCTCGTGGCCGCCATCGGCGCGGCCGAGGCCGACGCCGCGGCCAAGGCGGTGCTGATCGTCGGCGCGGGCCGCAACTTCATCGCCGGCGCCGACATCCGCGAGTTCGGCCAGGCGCCGCAGCCGCCCTCGCTGCCCGAGGCCTGCCTGAAGATCGAGAACTGCAGCAAGCCCGTGATCGCCGCCATCCATGGCGCCGCGCTCGGCGGCGGCCTCGAGGTGGCGCTGTCGGCCCACTACCGCCTAGCCTCGCCCACCGCCAAGCTGGGCCTGCCCGAAGTCGCGCTGGGCCTGTTGCCCGGCTCGGGCGGCACGCAGCGCACGCCGCGCCTGATCGGCGTGAAGCCCGCCATCGAGCTGATGCTCAGCGGCCGCCATGCGCTCGCGAAGGAAGCGCTGTCGCTGGGCCTGGTCGACCGCCTCGGCAGCGACGCCGACGCCCGCGCCGAAGGCCTGGCCTATGCCAACGAACTGATCGCCGCCAACGCCCCGGTGCGCCGCACGCGCGAAGCCGGCGCGCTGGCCGACCAGGAAGCCAGCCGCGCCGCCCTCGAGGCCGCGCGCGCCGACACCGCGAAGAAGAGCCGCGGCCTGTTCTCGCCGATGAAGATCGTCGAGGCGGTCGAGGGCGCGCTCACCCTGCCCTTCGACGAAGGCATGGCGCTCGAGCGCAAGCTGTTCCTGCAGTGCATCGACAGCCCGCAGCGCGCCGGCCTGATCCACGCCTTCTTCGCCGAACGCGAAGTGCTCAAGGCGCCCGAGACCCGCTCCGCCAGCCCGCGGCCGCTGGCGTCGGCCGGCATCGTCGGCGGCGGCACCATGGGCGCGGGCATCGCGGTGGCGATGCTCGACGCCGGCCTGCCCGTGACCATGATCGAGCGCGACGACACCCAGCTCGCGCGCGGCCGCGCCAACGTCGAGAAGGTCTACGACGGCCTGATCGCCAAGGGCCGCATCACGCCCGAGGCCAAGGCCGCCGTGATGGCACGCTTCTCGGGCTCGACCTCGTACGACGCGCTCGCCGACGTCGACATCGTGGTCGAGGCAGTGTTCGAGGACATGGGCGTGAAGAAGGCCGTGTTCGCCGAGCTCGACCGCGTCTGCAAGCAGGGCGCGGTGCTGGCCACCAACACCTCCTACCTCGACATCGACGAGATCGCCGCCAGCATCTCGCGGCCGCAGGACGTGGTGGGCCTGCACTTCTTCTCGCCGGCCAACATCATGAAGCTGCTCGAGATCGTGGTGCCCGCCAAGGTGCGCGCCGACGTGGTCGCCACCGGCTTCGAGCTCGCGAAGAAGCTCAAGAAGGTGCCGGTGCGCGCGGGCGTGTGCGACGGCTTCATCGGCAACCGCATCCTGGCCGTGTACCGCCAGGCCGCCGACCACATGATGGAGGACGGCGCCTCGCCCTACGAGATCGACGCCGCCGTGCGCAACTTCGGCTACCCGATGGGCCCGTTCCAGGTCTCGGACCTCGCGGGCGGCGACATCGGCTGGGCCACGCGCAAGCGCAAGGCCGCCACGCGCGACCCGCAGGCGCGCTACGTGCAGGTGGCCGACCGCATCTGCGAGCGCGGCTGGTTCGGCCAGAAGACGCAGCGCGGCTACTACCTCTACCCCGAAGGCGCGCGCACCGGCCAGCCCGACCCCGAGGTGCTGGCGATCATCGACGCCGAGCGCGAACGCGCGGGCGTCACGCCACGCGCCTTCACCGAGGAGGAGATCATGCGCCGCTACATGGCCGCGATGATCAACGAGGGCGCCAACGTCGTGCTGCAGCGCATCGCGCTGCGCCCGCTCGATGTCGACGTGACCTTCCTCTACGGCTACGGCTTTCCGCGCCACCGCGGCGGCCCGATGAAGTACGCCGACATGGTGGGCCTGCCGAAGGTGCTGGCCGACATCCAGGAGTTCGCGAAGGAAGACCCGATCTTCTGGAAGCCGTCGCCGCTGCTGGTGCAGCTGGTCGAGCGCGGCGCCGACTTCGCGAGCCTCAATCAATCCGAGTAATCACACAGAGCCAGCCTCCAGGAGACATCCCCATGCGTGAAGCCGTCATCGTTTCCACCGCCCGCACCCCGCTCACCAAGGCGCACCGCGGCGAATTCAACATCACCCCCGGCCCCACGCTGGCGGCCTTCGCGGTCAAGGCCGCGGTCGAGCGCTCGGGCCTCGACCCGGCGCTGATCGAGGACGCCATCCTCGGCTGCGGCTATCCCGAGGGCACCACCGGCCGCAACATCGCGCGCCAGGCCATCGTGCGCGCGGGCCTGCCGATCTCGATCGCCGGCACCACCGTCAACCGCTTCTGCGCCTCGGGCCTGCAGGCGATCGCCATGGCCGCGGGCCGCATCGTGGTGGACGGCGCGCCGGCCATGATCGCGGGCGGCGTGGAAAGCATCTCGCAGATCCGCAGCCGCAGCGCCACCGACAGCGGCGACAACGGCATGGACCCATGGATCGTCGAGCACAAGCCCGCGCTCTACATGGCGATGATCGAGACCGCCGACATCGTGGCCCAGCGCTACAACATCAGCCGCGAAGCGCAGGACCGCTTCTCGGCCGAGAGCCAGCGCCGCACCGAGGAAGCGCAGCTCGCCGGCCGCTACAAGGACGAGATCGTCGCCTGCACCACCACCATGGCGGTGACCGACAAGGAGACCAAGGAGGTCACGCACCGCGAGGTCACGGCCACCGAGGACAACTGCAACCGCCGCGGCACCACCTACGAGGCGCTGGCCAAGCTCAAGCCCGTGATGGGCGACGACAAGTTCATCACCGCGGGCAATGCCTCGCAGCTCTCCGATGGCGCCTCGGCCTGCGTGCTGATGGAAGCGAAGGACGCCGAGCGCGCCAACATCAAACCGCTGGGCGCCTTCCGCGGCCTCGCGGTCGCGGGCTGCGAGCCCGACGAGATGGGCATTGGCCCGGTGTTCGCCGTGCCCAAGCTGCTCGCGCGCCACGGCCTCAAGGTCGAGGACATCGACCTGTGGGAACTCAACGAAGCCTTCGCCTCGCAATCGATCTACTGCCAGGACCGGCTGGGCATTCCCTCGGAACGCCTCAACGTCAACGGCGGCGCGATCTCGATCGGCCACCCCTTCGGCATGACCGGCGCGCGCCTCGCGGGCCATGTGCTCATCGAAGGCAAGCGCCGCGGCGCCAAGTACGCCGTGGTCACGATGTGCATCGCCGGCGGCATGGGCGCCGCGGGCCTGTTCGAAATCTATTGAGGAGCGCGCGATGGACCTGAACTTCACTCCCGAAGAAGAAGCCTTCCGCGGCGAGGTGCGCGCCTTCCTGGCCGACAAGCTGCCCGCGCGGCTGTCGGACAAGGTGCGCGGCGGCAAGATCCTCGAGAAGGCCGACATGGAGGAATGGCATGCCATCCTCGACGCGCGCGGCTGGCTCGCCAACCACTGGCCCGAGCAGTACGGCGGCCCGGGCTGGACGGCGGTGGAGAAGTTCATCTTCGAGAACGAATGCGCGCTGGCCTTCGCGCCGCGCATCGTGCCCTTCGGCGTGAACATGCTCGGGCCGGTGCTCATCAAGTACGGCAACGAGGCGCAGAAGCGCCACTGGCTGCCGCGCATCCTCAACGGCGCCGACTGGTGGTGCCAGGGATATTCGGAACCCGGCGCGGGCTCCGACCTCGCGGCCGTGAAGACCTCGGCCGTGCGCGGCATCGATGCCCAGGGCGACCACTACATCGTGAACGGCCAGAAGACCTGGACCACGCTGGGCCAGCACGCCAACATGATCTTCTGCCTGGTGCGCACCAACCGCGAGGCGAAGAAGCAGGAGGGCATCAGCTTCCTGCTGATCGACATGAGCTCGCCGGGCGTCGAAGTGCGTCCGATCATCACGCTCGACGGCGAGCACGAGGTCAACGAGGTGTTCTTCTCCGACGTGCGCGTGCCGGCCGAGAACCTCGTGGGCGAGGAGAACAAGGGCTGGACCTGCGCCAAGTACCTGCTGACCTACGAGCGCACCAACATCGCGGGCGTGGGCTTCTCGGTGGCCGCGCTCGAGCAGCTCAAGGGCATTGCCGCCACGCAGACGAAGAACGGCAAGCCGCTGTCGGAAGACCCGGCCTTCGCGGCGCGCCTGGCGCGCGTGGAGATCGACCTCGAGAACATGAAGACCACCAACCTGCGCGTGATCGCGGCGGTGGCCGGCGGCGGCGTGCCGGGCGCCGAGAGCTCGATGCTCAAGATCCGCGGCACCGAGATCCGCCAGGAGATCTCGTCGCTCGCGCGCCGCGCGATGGGCGTGCACGGCCGCCCCTTCATCGCCGAGGCGCTGAAGGATGGCTTCACCGGCGAGACCTTCGGCCCGACCTACGCCTCGGCCGCCGCCTCGCGTTACTTCAACAACCGCAAGCTGTCGATCTTCGGCGGCTCGAACGAGATCCAGAAGAACATCATCAGCAAGATGATCCTGGGCCTGTAAGGAGAGATGCAATGAACTTCGAACACAGCGAAGACCGGCGCATGCTCGCCGACAGCCTGAACCGCTTCATCAGCGAGCAGTACGCCTTCGATGCGCGCGACCGCATCGCGAAGTCCGAGCACGGCTTCAGCAAGGAGATCTTCCAGCAGTTCGCCGAACTCGGCGTGATCGGCGCGCTGTTCGGCGAGGCCGATGGCGGCTTCGGCGGCGGCGGCTTCGACATCGCCGTGGTCTTCGAGGCCCTGGGCCGCGGCCTCGTGGTCGAGCCGCTGCTGGGCGCGGTGATGGTCGGCGAGGCGCTCGGCGCGGCCGGCACGGATGCGCAAAAAGAGAAGCTGGTCGACATCATCAATGGCGTGACCGTCGCGGCCTTCGCCCACGACGAGGCCGACACGCATTACGAACGCACGCGTGTGCAAACCAAGGCCGAGCGCAGCGGCGACGGCTGGGTGCTCAACGGCGCCAAGGCCGTGGTGCCGCAAGGCGAGCAGGCCGACCTGTTCCTGGTCTCGGCCCGCACCTCGGGCAACGTGGACGACGAAGCCGGCATCTCGCTGTTCCTCGTACCCGCGAAGACGGCAGGCCTCACCGTGCGCGGCTGCCCTTCGATCGACGGCGGCCGTGTCGCCGAACTCTCGTTCGACGGCCTGAAGCTGCCCGCCGATGCACTGCTGGGCGCCGAGGGCCAGGGCGCCGCGACGCTCGAGCGCGCCATCGGCCGCGGCGTGCTCGCGCTGTGCGCCGAGGCCGTGGGCGCGATGGAGGCGGCCAAGACCGCCACGCTCGACTACCTGCGCACGCGCAAGCAGTTCGGCACGCTGATCGGCAGCTTCCAGGCGCTGCAGCACCGCATGGCCGACCTGCTGCTCGAGATCGAGCAGGCGCGCTCGGCGGTCATCAATGCCGCGGCCGCCATCGACGGCAGCGACCGCCTCGCGCGCGAGCGCGCGCTGTCGGCCGCCAAGTTCAGCATCGGCCGCATCGGCGCGCTGGTGGCGGAGGAAAGCATCCAGATGCACGGCGGCATCGGCATGACCTGGGAACTGCCGCTGCCCCACTACGCCAAGCGCCTCGTGATGATCGACCACCAGCTCGGCGACGAGGACCATCACCTGCAGCGCTACATCGCACTCGGCAAGGCATCCGGCAAGGATGTGGCGGCATGAGCAACGACAAGACCGTGCTGATCTCGCAGGAGGGTGCCGTGCGCATCCTCACCAACAGCAACCCCGGCGCGCGCAACGCGATCACGCCCACGCTGTATGCCGAACTCGCGGCCGCGCTGGCCGATGCACAGGACGACCCCGAGGTCGGCGCCATCGTCTTCACCGGCGCCGGCGATTTCTTCTGCTCGGGCGGCGACCTCAACCTGCTGGCCAAGCGCCGCGAGCTGCCCGCCTCGGAACGCCGCGAGAAGCTCGAGGGCCTGCACAACCTGATCCGCGCGCTGCGCGACAGCGGCAAGCCCGTGATCGCGGCCGTCGAGGGCGGCGCCGCGGGCGCGGGCCTGTCGATGGCGCTGGCCTGCGACATGCTCGTGTCGGCACGCGATGCCTTCTACACCGTGGCCTACGTCAAGGTCGGCCTCACGCCCGATGGCGGCGCCACCGCCTTCCTGTCCGAGTTCGTCTCGCGCCAGCTGCTGACCGAGCTGTGCCTGACCGGCGACCGGCTGCCGGCCGAGCGCCTGCATGCGCTGGGCGCGGTCAACCGCCTGACCGACAAGGGCGCGGCACTGGCCGAGGCGATCGCGCTCGCGGCCAAGGTCGCGAACGGCCCGCAGCGCGCGAGCGCGCGCATCAAGTCGCTGTGCCGCCAGGCGCACCGCGCCACGCTCGAGGAACAACTCGAGGCCGAGGCCGTCTACATGGTCGAGTCGCAGGCCGATGCCGAGGCCGCCGAAGGCATCGGTGCCTTCCTCGGCAAGCGCAAGGCCGACTTCGCCGCGCTGCGGCAGCGCCGGCAGGACGCGTCCTGACGCTGGCCGCCACCGCTTCTTCCCCGGCCTCGCGCGCACCCGCGCCGAGGTCTCACGTCTTTCCGGAGCCACCATGCCCTCGCTGAATTCCTCGCTGCCGCTCGCCGGCGTGCGCGTCCTCGACCTGTCCCGCATCCTCGCGGGCCCCTGGTGCGGCATGGTGCTGGCCGACATGGGCGCCGAGGTCATCAAGGTCGAGCACCCGGGCCGCGGCGACGACACGCGCGACTGGGGCCTGCGCGTCGGCAAGACCGAGACCGCCTACTTCAACAGCGTCAACCGCAACAAGCGCTCGGTCACGCTAGACCTGCAGACGCCCGAGGGCCAGCAGCTCGCGCGCGATCTCGCGAAGCAGTGCGATGTGCTGATCCAGAACTTCAAGTTCGGCGGCATCGACAAGCTGGGCCTGGGCTACGAGCAACTGAGCCAGGAGCATCCCGGCCTCATCTACTGCTCGATCTCGGGCTACGACCGCACCGGCCCCGAGGCCGCGCGCCCCGGCTACGACCTCGTGGTGCAGGGCGAGGCCGGCCTGATGGCGCTCAACGGCGAGGCCAACCAGCCGCCGCTCAAGTTCGGCGTGGCGGCCGTCGACCTGTTCACCGGCATGTACTCGGCGCAGGCCATCCTGGCCGCGCTCTACCAGCGCGAGAAGACCGGCCGCGGCCGGCACGTGGAGATGGCACTGTTCGACTGCGGCCTGATGATCACCGCCTACTACGGCCTCGAGGCGCTGCTGCTGGGCGAGGACCCGCCGCGCTACGGCAACTCGCATCCCTCGATCGTGCCCTACGGCGTGTTCGACGCGGCCGACGGCCCGCTGGTCATCACCGTGGGCAACAACGCGCAGTTCGCGCGCTTCTGCACCGAGGTGATCGAGCGGCCCGACCTCGCGGCCGACGAGCGCTTCAAGACCAACATCCTGCGTTCGGCCAACCGCGCGGTGCTGCTGCCGCAACTGCATGCCGAACTCGCGAAGCGTCCGCGCGCCGCGCTGCTCGAAAAACTCAGTGCCGCCGGCATTCCCTGCGGCGAGGTGCTGGGCCTGCTCGAGGCGCTGCAATCGAAGCGCGCCACCGACGCCGGCTTGGTCACGCGTCAGCCGCATCCGGTCGCGGGCACGGTCGACGTGCTCGCGCCCCCCTACCGTTTCGATGGCGAGCGCCTGCCGGTGCGCAGCGCGCCGCCCACCCTGGGCGAAGGCACGCACGACGTGCTCCAGTCCTTGCTCGGCCTGTCGGATGAAAAGCTGGCAGCGCTGAAAAGCAGCGGCGTCGTCTGACGGCGCCACCTTGTTCCCCTGAAGCAGAAGTCATGGCCTCCCTCTCTCTCCGTCCCCTCCGCAGTCCTCTTCGCCGTGCACTCCTCGCGCTCGCCCTTCCCCTCGCCGCCGGTGCCGCCTTCGCGCAGGCCTGGCCGGCCAAGCCGATCACGCTGATCGTGCCCTTCCCGCCCGGTGGTCCCACCGACGTGGCCTCGCGCATCGTGGCGCAGAAGATGTCGGCCGCGCTCGGCCAGAACATCGTGATCGACAACCGCAGCGGCGCCTCGGGCACCGTGGGCGCGGCTGCCGCCGCGCGCGCGCCGGCCGACGGCTACACCTTCGTGATGCTGGCCACGCCCACGCTGCTGGCCTCGCACCTCTACGGCCCGACCGGCTACGACATCTTCAAGAACTTCACGCCCGTGGGCAGCGTCTACGACCTGCCGATCGTGCTGGTGGTCAATCCCAAGGCGCTGCCCGAGGTGACCGGCCTGCAGGGCCTGATCGCCAAGGCCAAGGCCGAGAACGGCAAGCTCAACTACACGACCGCGGGCGCCGGCAGCTTCGGCCACCTGACGACCGAGCAGCTCAAGAACATCGGCAAGTTCGAGATGCAGCACGTGCCCTACCGCGGCAGCGCGCCGGCCGTGACCGACCTGATCGGCGGCCAGGTGCCCGCGATGTTCTCGGACCTGGTGGCCGTGATCCCGCACATCCGCGCGGGCAAGCTGCGTGCCATCGCGGTCGGCTCGGGCCAACGCGTGAGCCTCTTGCCCGACGTGAAGACGGTGGCCGAGCAGGGCTTCCCGGGCTTCGACGCCACCTCGTGGGGCGGCCTGCTGGCACCGGCCGGCACGCCCAAGGACGTGGTCGAGCGCATGAGCGCCGAACTCAAGAAGGCGCTGGCCGACAAGGAAGTGCAGGAGAAGCTGCAGGGCGTGGGCTCGTTCGCGGCCTACCGCACCGCCGACCAGACCGCCGAGCGCATGCGCCAGGACTTCGAGCGCTGGGGCAAGGTCATCCGCGACAACCACATCACGAACCAGTAAAACAGCCGGGCCGACACGGCGACGATTTCAAGGGAACAAGGAGACAGGCCATGACCGACAGGAACGACCGGCACGACAACGACTACGCGACGCCCGTGGGCGCGCCGTTCCGGCCCGCGCGCCCCGTGCGCAGCCTCGCCGACATCCACGCGCTCGAGCAGACGCCGCTGGCGCAGGCGCTCACGGTGCGCAGCACCTACGAGATCTTCCGCAACGCGGGCCATGCCTTCGGCGACAAGACGGCGCTGACCTTCCTGCGCACCGGCAACCCGGACGATGCGCCGATCCGCTGGTCGTATGCCGAGCTGCTCGCGCGCATCCATCAGACCGCGAACCTGCTGCACGACCTGGGCGTGGGCCCGAACGACGCGGTGGCGGTGCTGCTGCCGGGCTGCCTCGAATACCACCTCGCGCTCTGGGGCGGCGAGGCGGCCGGCATCGTGCAGCCGCTCAATCCGCTGCTCACCGACGAGAAGCTGGTCGCGCTGATGACCGCGGCCCGCGCCAAGGTGCTGATCGCCTACGGCTCGGACGCCGAGTCGGGCATGTGGTCGAAGGCCCTGCGGTTGCGCGGCCAGGTGCCCGGGCTCACCACCTTATTGCGCGTGGCGCCGCACGACGAGGCGCCGGGCGCGGCGGGCGCGCTGCCCGAGGGCGTGGCCGACTTCGAAGTGCTGCGCGTGGCGCAACCCGATGACCGCCTCGTGAGCGGCCGCGACATCGCCTCGAGCGACATCGCCGCCTACTTCCACACCGGCGGCACCACCGGCGCGCCCAAGCTCGCGCGCCACAGCCATGGCGCGCAGGTGTTCACCGCCTGGGCCAGCGTGCAGGTCGCGGGCATGAACGAGCACGGCATCTCGATCAACGGCTATCCGCTGTTCCACGTCGCGGGCGTGCTGCCGGCCTCGCTGGCGTCGCTGTCGGCCGGCGTGGAGGTGGTGATTCCCACGCCCTCGCTGCTGCGCAACAAGCAGGTGCTGGCCAACTACTGGAAGCTGGTCGCGAAGTACCGCCCGACCTCGCTGTCGGCCGTGCCCACGGTGCTGGCCGCACTGGCCAACGTGCCGCTCGACGGCGCCGACATCTCCTCGATCACCTACTGCCGCACCGGCGCGGCCGTGCTCTCGCCCGAACTCGCCGCGCGCTTCGAGCGCCTGTTCGGCCTGCACGTGCACGAAAGCCTGGGCATGACCGAGATGGCCGGCATCTCGACCATCACGCCGCCCGGCGTCGACGGTCCCGCGGGCTGCGTCGGCTTTCGCCTGCCCTACATGCAGATGCGCGTGGTGGCGCTCGACGAGCACGGCAACGCAAGCGATCGCGAAGTGGCGCGCGGCGAGACCGGCATGGTGCTGTTCAAGTCGCCCAACGTGTTCTCGGGCTTCGTCGATCCGGCCGACAACGCCAAGGCCTTCACGGCCGACGACTGGCTCGCGACCGGCGACCTCGGCTGGATCGACAGCGAGGAGCGGCTCAACCTCACGGGCCGCTCGAAGGACCTGATCATCCGCAGCGGCCACAACATCGATCCCAAGGTGATCGAGGACGCACTGAGCGCCCACCCGGCGGTGCAGGTCTGCGCCGCGGTCGGCGCGCCCGATGCCTACGCGGGCGAGCTGCCCGTGGTGTTCGCGACGCTGGTGCCCGGCGGCGCCGCCACCGAAGACGAGCTGCTGGCCTTCACCGCCGCGCGCGTCGACGAGGCTCCCGCCAAGCCCAAGTGGGTGGCGCTGGTCGATGCGCTGCCGATGACCAACGTCGGCAAGATCTACAAGCCCGAGCTGCGCGCCATGGCCGCGAGCCGCGTGGTGGCCGCCACCGTGGCCGAGCTGTGCGCCGAACTCGGCCTGCCCGAGGCCGCGCGCCCGAGCGTGACGCACGAGGGCGAGAGCCTGGTGCGCGTGACGATCGACCCCGCCGCCGCCGGCGCGCAGGCCGCGGCGCTAGCCGAGCGGCTGCAGCAGGCGCTCGAGCCGCTGCCTTTCAAGACCCGCGTCGCGACGGCCTGAAGCCGCCGCACGGCGGGCCGCAGCGCACGGCCCGCCGCCTTTCGTTTCTCCGACCCCAAGAACCATCAGGGACACCATGACCATCACCCGACACCCGACCCGTCGCGCGCTGCTGCGCGCCACCACCGCAACCGCCGCCGCGCTGCTCGCGCTGGCCCATGCGCCGGCCCAGGCCCAGGCGCCTTATCCGAACAAGCCGATCCGCATGGTCGTGCCCTTCCAGGCAGGCGGCGCCACCGACGTGCTCGCGCGCGTGCTGGGCCAGAAGATGGCGGCCGGCCTCGGCCAGCCCGTGGTGATCGACAACAAGCCCGGCGCGGCCGGCATCATCGGCACCGACATGGTCGCCAAGGCAGCGCCCGACGGCTACACCATCGTCTTCTCGCTGAGCAATTCGCTGCTGACCAACGAGTTCCTCTACGAGAAGCTGCCCTACGACACGCAGCGCGACCTCACGCTGGTCTACCAGGTGGCGATGGGGCCGCTGGTGCTGGTGGTGCATCCGAGCGTGCCGGCCAAGACCGCGCCCGAACTGCTGAAGTACGTGGCCGCGAACAAGGGCAAGGTCGCCTATGGCTCCTACGGCGTGGGCGCCTACCCGCACCTGGCGGGCGCGCACATGAGCCTCACGCAGCAGGCCGACATGAACCACGTCGCCTACAAGGGCGAGGCGCCGATGATGCAGGACCTGATCGGCGGCCAGATCCAGATGGCCTATGCGAGCGCGCTGGTCGCCAAGCCGCACATCGACGCGGGCAAGGTGCGGGCCATCGGCGTGAGCGGCGAGCGCCGCATGGCCGCGCTGCCCACCGTGCCGACGATGGCCGAGCAGGGCTTGAAGGACGAGGCCTACCGCGTGACCGGCTGGCTCGCCTTCGCGGTGCCCGCCAAGACGCCCAAGCCCATCGTGGACCGCATCGCCGAGGAAGTGCGCAAGGCCTCGCAGCAGCCCGACGTGCGCGAGCGCATCGCGGCCATGGGCTTCGAGCTCAAGGACAGCTCGCCCGAACTCTTCGCCGCCGCCTGGAAGGCCGAGCGGCCGATCTGGGAACGCCTCATCAACCAGTCGGGCGCGAAGCTCGAGTGAACCTCCTCCGTTTTCATTGAAGGACCAGCCATGAAGATTCTCGTGCCCGTCAAACGGGTCGTCGACTACAACGTGAAGGTGCGCGTCAAGAGCGACGGCACGGGCGTGGACATCGCCAACGTCAAGATGAGCATGAACCCCTTCGACGAGATCGCCGTCGAAGAGGCCGTGCGCCTGAAGGAGAAGGGCGTGGTGACCGAGGTCATCGCCGTCTCGTGCGGCGACGCCAAGTCGCAGGAAACCCTGCGCACCGCGATGGCCATCGGCGCCGACCGCGGCATCCTGGTCGAGACCTCGGAAGAACTGCAGCCGCTGGCCGTCGCCAAGCTGCTCAAGGCGCTGGTCGACAAGGAACAGCCGCAGCTGATCATCCTCGGCAAGCAGGCCATCGACGACGATGCCAACCAGACCGGCCAGATGCTGGCTGCCTTGGCCGACCTGCCGCAAGCCACCTTCGCGAGCAAGGTCGAAGTCGCCGGTGACAAGGCCAACGTGACGCGTGAAGTCGACGGCGGCCTCGAGACCGTCTCGCTCACGCTGCCGGCCGTCATCACGACCGACCTGCGCCTCAACGAGCCGCGCTACGTGACCTT